>NZ_CP169639.1:600000-805000 GCF_042134615.1 Flagellimonas cixiensis | reverse complement strand
TTGGATTTACATGATACAGAAAGTACAATCAATAAAAGGAGTAAAAAATAATTTTTCATGTTACTAGTGTTTTTGGTTGGTAAAACACAGCTAGCAGGAAAAGCAAAGCAAGTCTAAGGGACGGTCATCTATTTAAATATATCTAAATAAATTTCGAATTAAAGGTTTTATGTATAGATGGCGATATTTGTTATATAATTGAAATATAATCATTTATATTTCATTAAACGAAAATGTACCCTCATGGTTAAGACTCGTGGTAAGGAATAAAAAACTCCCCAAAACATTAGTAATGGGGAGCGGTGTTTGTATAGTTGAAATTTATGTGTGCTATACTCTTGGTAAATCTCCTTCACCTTTGAGTGGTAAATCGGATTTTCCCATTAAATATTTGTCGACATGGTGTGCGGCCTGTCTACCTTCAGAAATGGCCCAAACAATCAAGGATTGACCTCTTCTCTGGTCCCCCGCAGCAAAAACGCCGGGTATATTTGTTTTATAGTCACTCGCAGAAGCTTTGATATTGGTTCTAGGATCCATTTCCAGACCTAGTTGGTCTGCAATGGTGGTTTCAGAACCAGTAAAGCCCAGGGCCAGTAATGCTAGATCACATTCCCATTCTTTTTCAGTGCCTTCAACCTCTTTAAGTATTGGTCTTTGCCCTGGGGACTTTACCCATTCCACTTCTACTGTAACTAAACTCTTCAAGTTTCCTTCCTTATCGACGTTGAAATTTTTGGTCGATATACTAAATACTCTTTCTGCACCTTCTTTATGCGAAGTACTTGTACGCAATCGCATCGGCCAAAATGGCCAAGGTTGTCCATCGGGTCTGCTGGTGGTACTCTTCGGCATAATTTCAAAATTGGTTACCGAAACGGCACCGTGACGTATTGAGGTTCCAATGCAATCCGAACCTGTGTCACCTCCGCCGATGACGATGACTTTTTTGCCTTTAGCAGAAAGTTCTTCACCCTTAAAAGGTATTCCATCTACCTTACGGTTATTTTGTGGTAGAAAATCCATGGCCTGTACCACTCCTTTCGCATCAGAGCCAGGAATAGGAAGATGGCGTCTAACTGTTGCGCCTCCACAAAGTACAATGGAATCAAATTCTTTTTTAAGGTCAGTTGCAGTTACATCTACACCTACATGAACACCTGTTTTAAAGATTATCCCTTCTTTTTCCATTACCTCCAAACGGCGGTCGATGACATTTTTCTCCATTTTAAAATCTGGAATTCCGTAGCGAAGCAATCCGCCCGCTTTTTCATCTCGTTCGAAAACAGTAACTAAATGTCCAGCTCGGTTCAATTGTTGCGCTGCTGCCAATCCTGAGGGTCCAGAACCAATAACGGCCACTGATTTTCCTGTCCGTTTTGAAGGGATTTCTGGTTGTACCCAGCCATTTTTAAAAGCGGTTTCAACAATATTCTTTTCAATATTTTCAATGGAAACCGGGTCTTCGTTGATGCCCAAAACACAAGCTTCTTCGCAAGGGGCCGGACACAATCTTCCTGTAAATTCAGGAAAGTTGTTGGTGGAGTGCAATATTTTGGCTGCTTTTTCCCATTTTCCACGATAAACAGCATCGTTAAAATCAGGGATTAAATTGCCCAAAGGGCATCCACTGTGGCAAAAAGGAATGCCGCAATCCATGCAGCGCGCTCCTTGGTTCTTTAGTTCACCTTCCTTTAATGGTTGGGTGAATTCCTTATAATTCTTGATGCGTTCTTTAACAGGGGCATATGCTTCATCCTTCCTGTCAAATTCCATAAATCCTGTAGTCTTTCCCATCTCTCAAAAAATTATAGGGTTTGCATTTTTTCTTGTTCCAATCGAATAAGTGCCTGACGGTACTCTTCTGGGAACACTTTTATAAACTTAGGCAGGCACTCCTCCCAATCTTCCAATATTTTCTGTGCCAATGGACTCAAGGTGGCATTGTAGTGGTTTTCAATAAGACTTTTCAATTCCTTGATGTCGTTGTCCTCATCAACGGGTAAAAGATTCAAGGCTTCACCTGTGCACTTCTTGGCAAAAGTGCCATTTTTATCATACACATAGGCAATACCGCCACTCATTCCAGCCCCAAAGTTTCTGCCTACATCACCAAGAATTACGGCAACTCCACCAGTCATATATTCACAACCATGGTCTCCAATTCCTTCGACAACGGCTTTTGCTCCAGAGTTCCTTACGCAGAAACGTTCTCCAGCTTTTCCATTGATGTAGGCCTCTCCAGATGTGGCTCCATAAAGGGTAACGTTACCTGTAATTACGTTTTCTTCTGGTTTTATGGTGGACTTAAAAGGTACTTTAATGATCAATTTTGCTCCAGAAAGCCCTTTGCCTAAATAATCGTTGGTGTTTCCGTTGACAACCATGGTCAATCCCTTGGTGGCAAATGCCCCGAAACTTTGTCCGGCAGACCCGGTAAAGTTTAATTTAAGGGTGTTTTCTGGAAGTCCATCTGCGCCATAAATTTTGGAAATCTCGTTACTGATGATGGCTCCCACAGCTCTATCGGTATTGTGAATTGGGAAATCCAATGTGGTTTTCTCTTTTCTGAACAGGGCAGGGTGGGCCTTGCCAATAATTTCAAATTCTATGGATTTGAATATATCGTGAGTTTGTTTTTCTGTATTGTAAAACTTGGTTCCTTCGGGCACATCAATTTGATATAGAATTGGGGTAAGGTCTATTCCTGCCGCTTTATAATGGTTGATGGCTTTTTTTCTATCCAATTTCTGAACTTGTCCAACCATTTCGTTTACGGTGCGGAAGCCTAACTTGGCCATGATTTCACGAAGTTCTTGTGCCACAAAGTACATGTAGTTGACCACGTGCTCTGGTTTTCCTTTGAACTTTTTGCGTAGTTCTGGGTTTTGGGTGGCTATACCTACCGGACATGTATTCAAATGGCAAACACGCATCATAATACATCCGGAAGCAACCAAAGGTGCGGTGGCAAAACCAAATTCTTCTGCTCCCAATAGACATGCGATGGCGACATCCCTTCCAGTTTTTAATTGTCCATCACATTCAAGGACAATCCTATTTCTAAGGTCGTTCAAAACCAAAGTTTGTTGTGCTTCGGCAATTCCAAGTTCCCAAGGAAGTCCAGCGTGCTTCAAGGAGGTCAAAGGAGAAGCTCCGGTACCGCCATCAAATCCAGATATCAATACAACATCAGCCTTGGCCTTGGCCACTCCTGCCGCCACAGTTCCAACTCCTACTTCGGAAACCAATTTTACGTTCACCCGAGCTTCCCGGTTGGCCGATTTTAGATCGTAGATCAACTGCGATAAATCCTCAATGGAATAAATATCGTGGTGTGGAGGAGGCGAAATCAATCCCACATAAGGGGTTGAATTACGGGTTTTGGCAATGGCCGGATTCACTTTTGGCCCAGGTAATTGTCCACCTTCACCTGGTTTTGCCCCTTGGGCCATTTTTATTTGAATCTCTTGGGCATTGGTCAAATAGTTGGAGGTCACCCCAAATCTACCGGAGGCCACCTGTTTAATGGCGCTATTTTTCCAATCGCCTGTTTGAAGTCTATAAAAACGAGCCGAATCCTCTCCTCCTTCACCTGAATTACTCTTTCCTCCAATTCGGTTCATGGCAATCGCTAGATTTTCATGTGCTTCCTTACTGATACTTCCGTAAGACATGGCCCCAGTTTTAAACCTTTTCACGATTTCGGTCCAAGGTTCTACTTCTTCAATGGGAATAGGGTCATAGTTCGAAAATTCGAACAGTCCACGAATGGTCATTAAGTTTTTGGATTGCTCGTTCACCATTTTGGAATACTCCTTATAGGTTTCCGGCTCGTTATTGCGTACCGATTTTTGAAGCATGGCTACACTTAATGGATTGAACATGTGCTTTTCACCATTTCTTCTCCATCGGTACTCTCCGCCAACCTCTATATCGAGGTCAGCTGCTATTTCCTTTCTTTTAAATGCCTTACTGTGGCGTTTGGCCACTTCTTTTTCTATTTCATATAGGCCAATTCCTTGAATTCGAGTAGGTGTATTCGGAAAATATTTGTCTACTACTTTGGTGTTGATTCCAATACACTCGAACAATTGGGATCCACGGTAGGAGTTCAAGGTTGATATCCCAATTTTGTTCATCACTTTTAAAATACCTTTTCCGATGGCCTTGTTGTAATTGTAGATGGCTTCTTCGAAAGTATAATCGGTGATATTGTTTTCTTTGATTTGTTCGCCAATAATCTCATTTACCAAATAAGGGTTGATGGCGCTAGCGCCAAATCCAAACAATAGCGCAAAATGATGCACTTCCCTTGGTTCTGCAGATTCGATAATGATGCTCAATTTGGAACGTTTCCCCATTTTTCTTAGCCCACTGTTCACGTAGGAACAAGCTAAAAGTGCAGGAATGTGAGCCATTTCGGTGCTCACCATTCTATCGGAAAGAATAATGATGTTGGCTCCCTCGTCAATTGCATCCGATGCTTGTTTTAAGATAGAATCCAAAGCCTCTTCCAGACCGTTAACCCCTCTTTCAACTTCATAAAGCATGGAAATGGAAACCACTTTGTAATCTGGACTTGCATCGTAATTTTTGATCTTATCCAAATCCTCTTTAGAGATCACCGGATTCTGGATCTTAAGTTTTCGACAGTGCAATTCTGAAAAGTCGAATATGTTATGGTCACTGCCCAAAGTAAGGCTGATATCGGTAATCAGTTCCTCGCGGATACCATCCAAAGGTGGGTTGGTTACCTGGGCAAATAGTTGTTTAAAGTAATTATAGATCAATTGCGGGCGCTCCGAAAGCACTGCAATGGGTGTGTCGGACCCCATGGACCCAATAGGCTCTTTTCCATTTTCGGCCATGGGCATTATAATGGTATTGATGTCCTCTTGGGTATAACCATAAGCGGTTCTTCTGGTTTTTAACGGAAATTCACCAAAGAAAACGGGACAATCATTATAAGGAATGTCGCGAAGGTGAACCAAATTATCCTTCAACCATTTTTTATACGGATGCTTCGATGCAATGGATTCTTTAATTTCTTCATCATTTACGATGCGACCTTCTTCCATGTTCACCAAGAACATTTTTCCTGGTTCCAATCTACCGTGGAATTCAATGTCCTCAGGGTCAAGTTCAACAACTCCTGTTTCAGACGACATGATCACGTAGCCTTGTTTGGTTACCGAATATCTTGAAGGGCGAAGTCCATTTCTGTCCAAAACCGCACCAATGTAATTTCCGTCGGTAAACGGAATAGAGGCAGGGCCGTCCCAAGGCTCCATTAAACAAGAATTGTATTCGTAAAAGGCTCTTTTTGATTCGGACATATCGAGGTTTTTCTCCCAAGCTTCGGGTACCAACATCATCATAACCTCTGGCAGAGAGCGCCCTGTCATTAAAAGTAGCTCCACCACCATGTCCATACTGGCTGAATCCGATTTTGCCGGCAATACAATCGGTAATATATTTTTGATATCATCCCCGAACCATTCGCTTTCCATCAATTCTTCGCGCGAGCGCATGCGGGATACGTTACCTCTAAGCGTATTGATTTCCCCGTTGTGGCACATGTAACGGAAAGGTTGTGCCAAATCCCACATGGGAAAAGTGTTGGTACTGAATCTTTGGTGTACCAAGGCTAAACGGGTTACTACTCGTGGGTCCAAAAGGTCTTCATAATATCTACTAATGTCTTTCGGTACCAAAAGCCCTTTAAAAATGATGATTTTAGTGGAAAGGCTGGGCAAATAGAATAACTGACTTTCAGAAAGTTTACTATCTATAATGGTATGCTCGGTAATTTTACGTGCGATGAATAGTTTAAGGTTGAACTGAAAATCGTCCAATGCTTCTCCCTTGCCGATAAAAACCTGCATTACATAAGGTTCGGTTTCCGCAGCAATTCGTCCGGGTACGGACCTATTTATTGGAACTTTTCTCCACCCTAATAATTGTAGTCCTTGTTTTTTGAAATTATCTTCAAGAACGCCAATACAAAAATCACGTTGGTTTTGCTTTTGTGGAAGAAATACATTTCCTACTGCATAAGATCCTGCTTCTGGTAGTTCAAACGGGCATGCATCCTTAAAGAAGTCATGTGGAATATCGATTAAAATTCCAGCTCCATCTCCAGTTTTTCCATCCGAGCTTACTGCTCCCCTGTGCTCCAAACGATCAAGGATCTCCAGGGCCTTGTGTATTATGTCGTTGGACTTTATTCCTTTTAGGCTACAGATGAATCCTGCACCACAGTTATCATGCTCAAATTCCGGTAAATATAAACCTTGCTTTTCCAATCCCATCATTAACGTATTTCCTCAAATTTATCAAAATAGATGAATAGAATATAAGGTTTTTATTGATTATCAGATAAATAATCAACGTAATGATTCAAGGGTTAAAAAAAATGTATTTTAAGAATTAAAGGAATGTTAAATTATCATTATCTCAAATTTAAGGTTAAAAAATAGCGCTTCCCTGTGTTGGGAAGCGTATTTTATCGACTTTGACCCAATTTGAAGGTGGTATGCTTGATAAAAGCAGGGAGATTGGAAGATAAATACCCTTTTATAAAAAAGAACCCCCTCTTTTTGGAGGGGGTATCGAAATCTTAATCATTAAGTATACTTCTCGAAATCACAATTTTCTGGATTTCGGAGGTGCCTTCATAGATCTGGGTGATCTTTGCATCGCGCATCAATCGCTCTACATGATATTCTTTTACGTAGCCATTTCCACCATGAATCTGAACGGCTTCAACAGCGGTTTCCATGGCAACTTCTGAAGCGTATAACTTGGCCATGGCACCAGAAAGGGTGTAATCGTTGCCATTGTCTTTATCACAAGCGGCTTGGTACACTAAATGTCGGGCAGCTTGAATTTTGGTGTGCATGTCGGCCAACTTAAAGGCGATGGCCTGGTGGTTGGAAATCTCCGTTCCGAATGCCTTACGTTGTTTGGAATACTGCAGGGCTAGTTCATAGGCGCCAGCGGCAATGCCCAAGGCTTGGGCCGCAATACCGATTCTACCCCCCGCCAAAGTTTTCATGGCGAATTTAAATCCGAAACCATCTTCACCAATGCGGTTTTCCTTTGGGACTTTTACATCGGTAAACATTAAGGAGTGGGTGTCGCTTCCTCGAATTCCGAGTTTATTTTCTTTAGGGCCAATTTCAAAACCCTCCGTGCCTTTTTCAACAATCAAGGCATTGATGCCTCTGTGTCCTTTTTCCACATCGGTTTGGGCAATCACAAGATAAACTTCGGCTTGGTTTCCGTTAGTAATCCAGTTTTTGGTGCCATTTAATAGGTAATGGTCTCCTTTGTCCAAAGCCGTGGTTTTTTGAGAGGTTGCATCGCTACCTGCTTCGGGCTCCGAAAGACAGAAAGCACCGATAATTTCTCCAGAGGCCAATCGAGTAAGGTATTTTTCTTTTTGTGCTTCGGTACCGTATGTTTCAAGTCCCCAACACACCAAAGAGTTGTTGACCGAAACCATAACAGAAGCCGAAGCATCGATTTTGGACAACTCCTCCATTGCCAAAACATAGGAAAGGGTGTCCAAACCGCTTCCGCCATATTTTTCGTTTACCATCATACCTAGAAAACCGAGTTCGCCCATTTTATGCACCAATTCCTTTGGAAATTTTTGGGTTTCATCGCGTTCAATTACCCCGGGAAGCAATTCGTTTTGGGCAAAGTCTTTTGCCGCTTGTTGTATCATTAACTGTTCTTCGGAAAGTGTGAAGTCCATAAAACTGAATAATAATTAAAAACTACCTACAAATATAGTCTTGTAATATTATATTTTCACAAAAAGGTGTATTTAAATGAGAATGATGAAATGTTTTTTTGAAAAATTTGAGAAGTTAAAATTTGGTCTTCACAATATTTTATAAGGATAAGATTATGTGGAAAACCTCATTTTGAATATCTTTAGCCGCACAGATAACTACTCAAAATAATAATACCTTAATTAAACCAAACTTATAATGGAAACCCTTTTAGTTGTCATATTTGTATTAGGATATTTGGCAATCACCCTTGAACATAACTTAAAGATTGATAAACTTATTCCGGCCTTGGCCATGATGGCCATACTTTGGGCGCTTATGGCGTTCGGATTGGACGGATTCTCAACATGGTTCGATTCTGGAGCGCACCATTTAATGGAAAACTTCGGCATGTTGGAGCACGAAGAGAAGTTGGAAATGTTGGAGGAGACCTTGCTTCACCACTTAGGAAAGACTTCCGAGATTTTGGTCTTCCTTTTAGGTGCTATGACCATTGTGGAGATCATTGATTATTTCGATGGTTTTGCCACCATCAAATCTTTTGTAAAGACAAGAAGCAAAAAGAAAATCCTTTGGATTTTTTCCTTTTTGGCATTCATTCTTTCAGCAATCATCGATAACCTTACGGCTACTATCGTATTGATTTCCATCCTTCAGAAAATTGTTAAGGACAGAGATACAAGAATTTGGTATGCTGGTTTAATTATTATTGCAGCCAACGCGGGTGGTGCTTGGTCTCCAATCGGGGATGTGACCACAACCATGCTTTGGATCGGAAATAAAGTTTCCACTGCCATGTTGATTGAGCACTTGTTGATTCCTTCTTTGGTATGTATGTTGGTGCCTTCCTTTATCGCATCGTTCTTGCCTGCCTTTAAAGGTGAAATAGATATGGATGAGGATGAAGGTTCAAAATCGAAATTTGGTCCAACGATGCTGTACCTTGGTTTGGGGGCCATCGTTTTTGTGCCGATTTTTAAAACCATCACACACCTGCCTCCTTATGTGGGTATGATGTTGTCCTTGGCCATAGTGGCGACATTTGCTGAAATCTATAGCAACAAAAAAATATCAATTTCCTCATTGGATCACGAGAGCGATGCCGCCTCTCACCATAGCCCTGTGCATAGTGCATTGACCAAAATAGAATTACCTAGTATTTTATTCTTCTTGGGTATTTTGATGGCGGTTGCGGCTCTGGAGTCTTTGGGCTTGTTGTTCAATTTTGCCGAAGGCTTGAAACAAGGCATGCCGTTAATGGGTACCGAAATGGCCGGAACATCAGTTTCTGACCTTGTAGTATTGTTGTTGGGTGTAGGCTCTGCGGTAATTGATAACGTACCATTGGTGGCAGCTAGTTTGGGGATGTTCTCTGAACCAATGGATGACCAATTGTGGCACTTTATAGCCTATTCTGCAGGAACAGGTGGTAGTATGCTTATTATTGGTTCTGCAGCAGGAGTTGTAGCGATGGGGATGGAAAAAATTGACTTCTTTTGGTATGTTAAAAAGATATCGTGGTTGGCCTTTCTAGGCTTTATCGCAGGGTCAATTTGTTTCATGGTAATGCGATATTTGTTCTAAAAAATACTTTAGTTCAAAAATCTCCGTTATAATTGCAAATTAAATTGGGGATTTTATATGATTATGTTTCAAGAAGCAACGGAAGGCGCAGAGGTGACTGCCTCTATTTCAGAAGAAAAGACCTTATCCGTAATAGATCTTATCGTTAACGGAGGAACAGGAAGTATCATCATAATTATGGTACTTTTTGTTCTTCTTTTTGTAGCAATGTATATTTATTTTGAACGCATTTTTGCCATTAAGGCGGCATCCAAAATAGATAAAAACTTCATGGATCAGATTCGTGACCACGTCATGAATGGAAAATTGGAGGCTGCTAAACTTTTATGTGCCCAGACGGATTCTCCCGTGGCACGTTTAACTGAAAAAGGCGTTGCCCGAATCGGTAAACCTTTGGACGACATTAATACTGCAATAGAGAACGCAGGTACCCTAGAGGTATACAAACTGGAGAAAAACGTAAGCGTTTTGGCCACAGTTGCCGGTGCTGCACCCATGATTGGGTTCTTGGGAACCGTAATTGGTATGATTTTGGCATTCCACGAAATGGCAAGTAGTGGAGGACAGGCTGAAATGGGCTCCTTGGCATCCGGTATTTACACCGCAATGACCACAACGGTTGCTGGTTTGGTGGTTGGTATTATTGCCTATATCGGGTACAACCACTTAGTGGTAAGAACGGACAAGGTGGTTCATCAAATGGAAGCCAACGCCGTACAGTTTTTAGACTTATTGAACGAACCTATATAGTTTTCCTATGAAACTAAAGGGAAGAAATAAAGTAAGCCCGGAATTTAGCATGTCGTCAATGACAGATATCGTATTTCTGTTGTTGGTGTTTTTTATGCTGACGTCCAATGCTCCAAATGCCCTCGATTTACTTTTGCCAAAGGCAAAGGGGAAATCTACCAATACACAGAATGTTTCGGTGACCATTGACAAGAACTTGAAGTATTTTGTGAACAACGAGCAGATTAACAAGGAATACATTGAAATTGAATTAAAAAAGGCACTTGAAGGTCAAGACAAGCCAACTATCATTCTAAGGGCAGAAGAAAACGTGGCCATCAAAGAGGCGGTCAACGTAATGGATATAGCCAATAGGAACAAATACAAGGTTATCTTGGCGGTGCGGCCAAATTAATGTCCTTCTTAGATACGAGACACAAGAAAAAATCATTCACGCTTACAACACTTTTGTTAAGCGCGCTGCTCCTATTGCTTTTTTATATCGGACTTACCTATCTAGACCCACCTATTGAAAATGGAATAGCGGTGAATTTCGGTACCATGGATTTTGGTAGCGGAGAAGTTCAGCCCAAGGAAAAAGTAAGGTCAGAACCAAGAGAGGTGCCAACTCCAGCAGAACCACAAGAGCAAGTGGAAGAATCTGTCCAGCCTAAAGAAACAGTGGTTGAGGAAGCTCCTGTTGAAAAAGTATTGACCAGTGACGATACTGAAACTATCAAACTTAGACAACAGCAAGAAGCCAAGCGCAAAGCCGAGGAAGAAGCTGAAAAAGCGAAAGCCGAAGCAGAACGCATCGCCAAAGAAAAACGCGAGGCCGAAGAGCGTAAAAGACAGGAAGAGGAAGCCAAGAAAAAGAACATCGATGCTTTGATTGGCGGTATTGGTCAATCGGATGGGACAACTACAGGCAGTGAAGGTGATGACGACCGAGCAGGCGATAAGGGTCAACCTGATGGCGACCCCTACGCAACATCTTATTATGGTGACCCTGGTACCGGGAGTGGAGGTAGTGGATATGGATTGAGCGGTAGGTCTTTGGCTGGAAAGAATATTGTCCGTCAAGAATGTAACGAAGAAGGCAGGGTAGTGGTTCGTATTACCGTGGATAGATCAGGGAAAGTGATTCAAGCTACACCTGGTGTAAAAGGAACTACCAATAATGCACCTTGTTTATTGGATCCTGCCAAAAAAACAGCGATGCTTCATCGATGGAATCCTGATTCCAATGCACCTGCACAGCAAATAGGATTTGTGGTCGTCAACTTTAAATTGGGGCAGTAGTGACCTATAAAGAGACTTTGGACTGGATGTTTGTTCAGTTGCCCATGTACCAACAAAAAGGTGCTGCGGCCATGAATGCGAAATTGGACAACATTATCCATTTTGCCAGTATTCTTGATAATCCCGAAAAACAATTTAAAAGCATTCACGTAGCAGGAACCAACGGAAAAGGTTCCAGTAGCCATATGCTGGCTTCCATTCTTCAGGAGGCGGGCTACAGAGTTGGATTGTACACTTCACCTCATTTAAAAGATTTTAGAGAGCGCATCAAAATTAATGGGCAGGTGGTTAGCGAGGAATTCGTGGTTGACTTTATCGAACAGCACAAGCCCTTTTTAGAGTACCACAAGCTTTCTTTCTTTGAAATGACCGTTGGGATGGCATTTCAATATTTTGCGCAAGAACAAGTGGATATTGCCATTATTGAGGTCGGTTTGGGGGGGCGATTGGATTCTACGAACATCATTATACCTGAAGTTTCTCTGATTACCAATATAGGATTGGACCATACCCAGTTTTTGGGAGATACCTTGGAGAAAATTGCTTTGGAAAAAGCAGGAATCATAAAACCGAAGGTTCCTGTGGTGGTCAGTGAGACCCAACCTGAAACCAAAATGATTTTCAACCTGATCGCGCACCAACTGAAATCAGATATTGTTTTTGCAGATGAAAATGCTAAAGAGGGTTTCAAAACCGATTTGTTGGGCGACTATCAGGAAAAAAACATGAATGGGGTGGTGGCTACAATTCAGCAACTCAAAGGCTTTACTGTTTCCGAGCAAAACATTACTGAAGGACTCCAAAAAGTGGTCGCCAATACGGGACT
Organism: Flagellimonas cixiensis; assembly: GCF_042134615.1. Taxonomy (GTDB): domain Bacteria; phylum Bacteroidota; class Bacteroidia; order Flavobacteriales; family Flavobacteriaceae; genus Flagellimonas; species Flagellimonas cixiensis. The sequence continues at coordinate 792,754 of NZ_CP169639.1, read as the reverse complement.
TTTGGGGCGATGGCAAATTTTGCAACAATCACCTTTGGTGGTTTGCGATACGGCCCATAATAAGGAGGGTTTACAATTGGTGTTGCGACAAGTAGAAAGACAATCTTATGGTCAACTTCATATAGTGCTGGGATTTGTAAATGATAAGGATGTAAAGTCAGTTTTGGGAATGTTTCCGAAAGAAGCAACTTATTATTTTGTGAGACCTGCCATTCCAAGAGGGATGGATGTGAATGTGCTTTGGGAACTAGCTCAAGAACAGGGACTTGAAGGCGAGAAATTTGGGTCGGTTCAAAAGGGTTTTGATGCAGCTTTGCAAAATGGTCAAAGCACAGATATGGTTTATGTGGGAGGGAGTACTTTTGTTGTTGCAGAAGTAGTGTAATTTTTTTTCATTTTTTGTTTTTTAAATCAAAAACAGTGTTATATTTGCACTCCCATTACGGAAAATAATGGGCGCTTAGCTCAGTTGGTTCAGAGCACCTCGTTTACACCGAGGGGGTCGGGGGTTCGAATCCCTCAGCGCCCACTTTTAGAGTTCAAACGAAAACAAAGCCTTGCAAATCAATAAGATATGCAAGGCTTTGGTGTTTTAAGCCTTTGTTTGAATTGACCTCTTTTGGTTTGCAATTCGATTAGTAAATGTTTTTCTGTAAAGTGTTAACTGGATGAGAATGTAAATCACTATATTACAGCATCTTAGTGTTTGACTTTTGTAGGTGTTTTTTGATTATAAAAAAATGAAAACTATAAGGACTCGGTCTACATTTTAAATCAATTTCTGGATAAGCACTTCCCGAAGGAGTGGCGGTTTAGTCAAGATCTATGCTCGGATAACCAATGATTCACAAGGAGTTAATGTGAGTCTTAAGTACACGGTCACCGTTAAAAGTTGGGACCCAAAGGGGTCAAGGGTTCTGGGGCGTACTTAACAAGCGCAAGAAATCAACGCTTATCTGATAGAGGTCGAAATAGAACTTTTCCACTAAAATCATATCTTTAGAGAAACCAACCTCCAATGATCAAGTTCTTCAGGAAAATCCGCCAGCAATTACTTTCAGAAGGAAAAACTGGCAAGTACTTGAAATATGCCATTGGAGAAATTGTACTTGTGATGATTGGTATTCTTTTGGCTTTGCAAGTGAATAATTGGAACACCAAACAAGCGGAGAGTAGCGCATCAAAAAACCTCATGAACAGATTGCTTATCGAAAGCTACAACAACAAAAAGGCCATTAGTGAGAATATTTTTGAAATTAAATCATTGATGTCTGATGCTGAGCATTTTTTACAACTTATGGGGGAAGATTTTACCGACAAAAATCAACAAACAGTTGACTCCCTAATTTACTCAATCCTAACCTCACCTAATTTAAGCCATAAATCTTCAACCTTAAATGAGGCGTTAAGTTCTGGTGAAGTATCCTTAATAGCTTCAGACAGCCTGCGTGACTACTTATATCAAATCCCAAGTATTTATGCAAATATCCAGCAAACAGAGGATATAGAAAATAACGATGGTTCAAACAATTTTGTTCCTTATCTCTACAACAATATTTCATTAAGACAGGTAGACTACAGGTTCGCCCCCATTAAAGATAGGATAGGTAAAAGTAAACTTGTTCCCCAGGACAACAGGATTATCTTAAAGGATAGAAAATTTGAAAGTATGGTGGACAACAAATTTTTCCTGTTAAACAATATGTTGATCAAGAATCAAGAATATGAAACATTGAACAATAAAGTGATTCAATTGTTGGAGAAAGAAACTCAAGAATATGAATGAAATACTTATCAATATTGGCCAATTTAATTTAAATGAAGTGGTAAAAATGTCTACTAAGACAGTAAATCCCTTCCACATTTTCTTATTTATGGAGAAAGTATCGTAAGTTGTGATTTAGAGAATTAAAGTTCAAATAAACGATTGGCATACTCTTCAACACAACTGTTCCAACAGTTCAACCCAATTGCATAAAAACCATATCTTTAGAGAAACCAACCTCTAATGATCAAATTCTTCAGAAAAATCCGCCAAAACTTACTTTCAGAAGGAAAGACTGGAAAGTATCTCAAATATGCCATTGGCGAGATTATTCTTGTTGTTATTGGAATTTTGATTGCACTGCAGATTAATAATTGGAATGAGGAAAGAAAAGATAGAATAAAGGAACAAGTAATCCTTAAACAACTTCAAGAAGACTATCAAGCTAACCTTGTACAATTGGAACAGAAAATAGAGACAAGGGAAAAGGTTCTTACTTCGGCATTTAGATTGTTAAGGGCTTTTGATAATCCTGTTGGAATTGTTCGAGATAGTGTAATTCAAGACCTGGCTATGGTGCGCAATGATCCGACATTCGATCCTATTCAAAATGACTTAATCAGTTCGGAAAATTTAAGATTGATTCGAAATGGCAAATTGAAACACCTACTATCCAACTGGTCTTCCGATGTAGTTGGAGTGACAGAAATCGAAGTAGTTTGGACTAAAGTAGTGAATGAGCAATTTGAACCAATTATATCAGATTTGGGATTGGGTAGAGATATCTATAATAGTTTTATTAACGACATTGACCATTATTGGCTATTAGATAAAAATATAAATGCATACAAAGAAGAAATTGGAACTTCCAGCCTTGGTGCAACTCTAAATGAAATATTGACAAGTAAAAAATTGGAGTCTATGGTTTCAATATCTATTGCTAATAATAAAGGTGCAAATCTGCAATCTGAAGCTTTGCGCCTCAGAATTTTGGAGATCTTAAATTTATTAAGAGACGGAATCGAAAAATAACAAAAGCGCAACAATGTATAAAAATAATAGCCGCCTATCGGATGGCCACGCTTCATATACTACCCGTTAGCTACAATTTGAATAAGATTAAGGAACTTACAAAATCTGTTATTCTAAGATACGAGTCATTAAGTGGAGGAATGAAAATAACTCAAGAAGCTATTAAAATTGAAACACTAAAAATAGATAACAGTGAATTTGAAATCCCTAAAGATGTTGTCCTAATTGAAAAATCACAATGATTAACAAAGAACTGAGTCAAAACAAAGTTCAAATAATCGATTCGATTTCATTTTGTGGCGGGGAATGTTATCATTGGCAAAACGGATAAGATCAACGTGATCCATTAGCAAGAATTATAAATGATAAGTCAAAAATTTGATGTGATAATTATCGGAGGGGGTTTAGCCGGATTAACATGCGCCCTTCATTTATCGCAAAATAATTTCAAGGTGCTTCTTATAGAAAAAAACAGTTTTCCCAAGCACAAGGTCTGTGGTGAATATATATCCAACGAAGTTTTACCCTATCTAAAGTATTTAGGGTTCGACCCTTTTGAGTTTGGGGCCAAGCGCATCTCAAATTTCGAACTTACTACACATAATAACAAGACCATCAAGGCTGACTTACCGCTTGGTGGATTCGGAATGAGCCGATTTGAAATGGATTTTCGGCTATATGATCTTGCATTAAGGCAAGGGGTTTCGGTAGTACAAGATACTGTGGTTGATGTGGTGTTTGAGAATGACATTTTTCACATTCAAACTAAATCAAATCAAAACTTCACTTCAAAAATCACTATTGGTGCTTTTGGAAAGCGGTCCAATTTAGACCATAAGTTCCAACGTTCGTTTATCACGGAGAAATCACCCTACTTGGGTGTAAAGGTTCATATGTCAGGTAATTTTCCTGAAAATAAAGTAGCACTTCACAATTTCACAGGTGGTTATTGTGGGGTGTCCACAGTTGAGAATGACCACATTAATTTATGTTACATTACCAATTATAAGGCATTTAAGCGCTATAAGGATATAGATACTTTTCAAAATGAGGTTGTATTTAAAAACCTTGCTTTAAAGAAGTTGTTTCAGAATTCAAGTGCTGAATTCGATGAACCATTGACCATCAGTCAAATTTCCTTTGCGACCAAAAATCCCATTGAAAATCACATAATCATGTGTGGTGATTCGGCCGGTATGATTCATCCGCTATGTGGAAACGGAATGGCTATGGCTATAAGAAGTGCACAATTAGCATCAGTTCTTATTATTGACTATCTTCAAGATGAAATGCATACGCGGATAGCATTAGAGAGAAAGTATGCTAAAGTTTGGAACAAAACTTTCGGCTTTAGATTAAAAGTCGGCCATGGAATTGCCTTTTTATTTAGACAAGATTGGTTAGCACCAAAAATACTGGTAGTTTTAAGAAGAGTACCTTTTTTGATGCCATTGATTATTAGAATGACCCACGGAAAACCCATGAAAGTTTAATGCCCTTATTTATAGATACCACATATCGGAGCAATGCTACAGAACTCATGGATGATTTTTCCATGAAGGGCGAATTGCTTCGAGACTCTTTAGATAAGCTTGGTAAAATCAATAAGTGGCTGGGTGGAAACCATGTCACCTTGGATGGCCTGCGCCAATTACTGAAAAATCAACCCAAAGAAAAAGTATATACCATCGTGGATCTAGGTTGTGGCCATGGGGATATCTTAAGGTTGATTGCAGATTATGGAAGAAAAAACAATTTTTCGTTTAACCTAATTGGTATTGATGCGAACGAGGACGCCATTGACTATGCGGTTGAACTATCGGAAGATTATGATGAACTGTCGTTTACTAACATGGATGTTTTTTCTGAAGAATTCCAGGCCTTAGATTATGATATTGTGCTTTCAACCCTGTTTTTACATCATTTGAATCAAGGTGAAATCCAACAGCTATTAAAAAAGATAAATTCAAAAGCAACGTTGGGCATCGTTATTAATGATTTACATCGAAGTAGAATGGCGTATGGATTATTTAAAGTATTGGGCTTGGTAGTTTCCAACCCTATGATAGTCCAAGATGGATTAACCTCTATTTTAAGGGCATTTAAACGTCAGGAATTAGAAAACATTTCAAAGCAATTGAACCTTAAATCACAAATTTGTTGGAAATGGGCATTCCGCTACCAATGGCTCATAAGGAGTTAATTTAGAAGAAAATTGTGACGCTGAGCTTGTCAAAGCGTCTCAAAATAGGAAACAAAAAAGATTCTTGCCTACGCAGGAAATTAATATGGCAGTAAGAATAATATCGGTTGCAAAGCAACTTCCAAAATATACCAGAGAGACCAAAGACATTTTACCTTATGTTGCGCTTTGGCTCGATGGGCAAGAAGAACGTTTTAAGCGCAAGGTCCTCAAGATTTTCGAGAATGCAGCAGTTGATAGACGTTATTCCATCATGAGTCCCGAGGAAGTGTTTTTAAGAACCTCGTTTGAGGAAAAAAATGATATTTATACCCGAGAATCCATTAAACTGGCAGAAAAAAGCTTGTTGAAAGCTTTGGATAAAGCCAATTTGGAACCAACGGATTTGGACTACATTATCACGGTGAGTTGCACCGGCATCATGATACCTTCTTTGGATGCTTATTTGATCAATCGGTTAAAGTTGAAGCAGGATATTGTTCGGTTGCCAGTAACCGAGATGGGATGCGCAGCAGGCGTTTCGGGAATTTTATATGCCAAGAATTTTTTAAAGGCCGTTCCCAATAAACGCGCCATTGTTATTGCTGTGGAATCACCTACGGCAACGTTTCAGCTCGAAGATTACTCGATGGTCAACATTGTGAGTGCTGCCATATTCGGGGATGGTTGTGCCAGTGTTATTCTATCGTCTTATGAAGATGAGGTAGGTCCGGAAATCAAGGATGAAGCCATGTATCATTTCTATGATGCCGAACACATGATGGGATTTAAGCTAAGGAATACGGGATTGCAAATGGTTTTGGATCAATCAGTTCCAGAGACCATTGCGAATCACTTTCCTGATATTATCCATCCCTTTTTAGAGAAGAATGGTTTAACCATTGATGATATAGATCATTTAGTGTTTCATCCTGGAGGCAAAAAAATTGTCCAAACGGTCGAAGATCTATTCGGTGCTTTGGGCAAAAATATAAACGATACAAAAGAAGTTTTAAGGCTATACGGCAATATGAGCAGTGCCACCGTGCTATATGTTTTAGAACGATTTATGGACCGAAAATTACCTAAAGGGGATAAAGGAATAATGCTAAGTTTTGGACCAGGTTTTTCTGCCCAAAGAATTTTATTGGAGTGGTAACATGAAAGAATTCAGAGATAAAAATTATTGGGCCTTGATACTTGGCGGTAGTAGTGGTCTAGGTTTGGCCACTGCCAAAAAATTGGCCAGGCATGGTATGAATATCTGTATTGTATACCGCAATTCTAGAATGCAAGAAGAAGCTATTGTAAAGGAATTTAAAATTATACAGCAAGAAGGTGTACAATTTAAGGCGTTTAATAGTGACGCTTTTAAAGCAGAGAAAAGAGAAGCCATTATACAAGAATTGAAATCAATTTTAGGTGTTGGTCAAAAGATAAGAACGATGATTCACAGCGTAGCTAAGGGCAATCTAAAACCAATGGTTTCAGACGGAAAAACTGAACTAAAGCACGATGATTTCGCTTTGACCATAAATGCTATGGGAATTAGTTTGTATGATTGGACCAAATCAATTTTTGAGGCACAATTGTTTGCAGAAGATGCACGATTACTAAGCTTTACGAGCGAGGGCAATTCTAAGGCTTGGAAGAGTTATGCTGCCGTTTCAGCGGCCAAAGCAACACTGGAAGCGATTACCAGAAATATAGCATTCGAGTTTGCACCCTATGGAATTAAAGCCAATTGTATCCAAGCAGGTGTGACAGATACCACGTCATTGCGAATGATTCCCGGCAGTGAACAAATTATTAAATATACCTTAAAACGAAATCCAAATAAACGCTTAACCACTCCAGAGGACGTGGCCAACGTTGTTTATTTACTAACGAAGGATGAAGCTTCTTGGATCACGGGAACGGTAATTCCGGTGGATGGAGGAGAGCACTTGATTTAAAATGAAAGCATCGGAAATCATAGCGCTATTACCTTATCAAAGACCATTTTTGTTTGTGGATGATATCGATACCATTACCGAAAACAATATTATGGGACACTATACATTTAGGGAGGATGAGTTCTTTTATGAAGGGCATTTTAAAAACAATCCAGTCACCCCAGGGGTCATACTTACAGAATGCATGGCACAAATTGGTTTGGTTTGTTTAGGGATTTACCTGATGAAAGACGGATTAAAGAAATCACAAAAACCTCAAATAGCCCTTACCTCACATCAAATGGATTTTTATGTACCGGTTTCACCTGGCCAAAAAGTCCATGTTCATTCAGAAAAAGAAGTCTTTCGATTCAATAAATTAAAATGTAATGTAAAAATGCTCACCGAGGACGGAGACCTAATAGCAAGAGGATTAATTTCAGGAATGTTGAACGTATGAATCAACGTGTTGTCATAACAGGAATGGGAGTAGTTGCGCCAAACGGTGTTGGTGTTTCTCATTTCACGGAGTCTTTAAAAAATGGAACCTCGGGAATCACGTTTCATCAAAAATTAAAAGACCTTAATTTTTCTTGTCAAATAGGTGGCGTTCCCAATGTTACTGATGAATTACAATCAGAATATTTTACAGATTTACAATTACGAGGATTTAATAGCTCTGGAATACGATATGGTTGTATTGCGGGTATAGATGCTTGGAAAGACGCAGGGTTTTATACGAATCCAAATAGCGAACTAGATTATGATACAGGACTTATTTTTGGAACCGGAACATCAGGTGTCGAAAAATTCAGGGAAGCGATTTACCAACTCGATGATGGGCAGGTAAGACGTTTGGGCAGTACGGTTGTTATACAAACCATGGCAAGTGGCATTAGTGCTTATTTAAGCGGTATGCTTGGGTTGGGCAATCAGGTTACCACAAATTCATCTGCATGTACAACGGGTACTGAAGCTGTTTTAATGGGTTATGATCGCATTAAGTTCGGAAAAGCCAAACGTATGTTGGTGGGTAGTTGCAGTGATCATGGACCCTACGTTTGGGGAGGATTTGACGCCATGCGTGTTATGACATACAAACACAATGACAATCCAGTAAAAGGTTCAAGACCAATGAGCGCTTCAGCATCAGGTTTCGTTCCTGGAAGTGGCGCAGGCGCTTTGGTTTTAGAATCTTTGGAATCTGCATTGGAACGCAATGCAAGCATTTATGCAGAGGTTTTGGGTGGTGAAGTTAATTCTGGAGGGCAACGACAAGGGGGTACCTTAACTGCTCCAAATCCGGCAGCAGTGCAACGATGTATAAAAAACGCCTTGAAGAATTCAGAAATAGATCCAAGTAAAATAGATGCCATTAATGGCCATCTTACAGCTACTTCCAAGGATGCACTGGAAATTGAAAATTGGACCAAAGCATTAGGAAGAAAGCACAAGGATTTCCCCCTTATAAATTCTACTAAATCTTTGGTCGGTCATTGTTTGGCCGCCGCAGGATCAATTGAATGTGTTGCTAGTGTCATTCAACTCAAAGCGCAATTTATAGCACCAAACATCAATTGTGAAGATCTACATGGTGACATCAAAGAATTAGTGGATGTTTCCAGAGTGCCAACCCAATCAAGAGATGCTAATATTCAAGTGATTGCCAAAGCCAGTTTTGGTTTTGGTGATGTGAATGCCTGTGTTTTATTTAAGCGATTTATACCGTAACTTACGTTTCAAAAAATATGAAGAAGGAACAATTAATTGCCAAACTAAAACCTATTATTGAACCCTATATTCAAGATGAGGAGGCTTTCCAAAACTTATCCGAAGATACAGATTTTGTCAAGGACCTCAAGATAAACTCAGCGAATCTTGTGGATATCATTTTAGATATTGAGGACGAATTTGATATTCGATTAGAAAATGATGATATGGAGCAAATGCTAAATGTAAAGTCTGCCATGAACATTGTTACTTCAAAACTTAACAACTAATGGTTGGCAATGACATTGTTGATCTTCATGAAGCGCATATGGCTTCAAATTGGCAGCGGCCACGATTCTTAAATAAACTTTTTACCGAATTAGAACAAAGGTATATTAAGGATGCCAAAACCCCATTTCTTATGGTTTGGCGATTATGGAGCATGAAAGAAGCTTCTTATAAACTATTCACCCAAATTTATTCCAATCGTTTTTACAATCCCAAGGGATTCGAATGTATTCTTGAAAATAATTCCGGAACGGTAAAATTCAAAGGTTTTCAATGCTATGTTGAAATAAAGGAGACCTCAAAATATATAATCTCTGAAGCAAGACTGAATAAACAAAAGTTGAGTTCTAAAATTGTAAAATTTAAGACCACAAACCAAAAGCAGCAAAGTGAAGAACTGAAAACAAGACTGCTAAATTATGTTGGTAGTGCTTATCAGCTAAAAAAGAACAAAATAGATATTCCTACATTGAGTAACGGAAAAGAGCATTTCAATGTAAGCTTAACCCATCATGGAATTTATGGTGCCTTTGTAATAAGCTGATTATTGATCTTAAGATAGCATTCTAATTTTAATTGGATTTATAAATCTACGAAAGAGGATTGCTTAAAATGGTCTGTAATTCAGTTAGTATAAAAAAGCATAAGCAAGGAAAAACCCAGTAAAACAAGGCTTTTTTTTTGTGGTGGGATAACATTTCTTGTATTGTATATTACATGTTTTTATTCATGATTTTGCATTCTAATGAATCATGAAAAATTAATTTCTTAGCTCCAAAATGTCCACCTTGTAGGTTATAAGAAAAATATTACTTTTTATCGAATTATTTTTTCATGTTAGTTTTTAAAACGGTAAGTTTCCATAACTAAACTAACGCATGAAAAAAATCTTAACCTCCCTCCTTTTGGGATTGGTACATTTCTTTGTGACCGCCCAATCGGAATTCATTACCACTTGGAAAACTGACAATCCGGGGGTATCAGCGGACAACCAAATTACAATTCCCACTTTTACAGGAGAAACTTATAATTATACAGTTGATTGGGGTGATGGCACTTCCGATTCCAACGTATCAGGTGATATTACACACACTTATGGAGTTCCTGGAACTTATCAAGTTTCCATTTCAGGTGACTTCCCAAGAATTTATTTTAATGGGAATCAGGCTCCAAATTCGAGTGATGTACAGAAGATTCTATCCGTAAATCAATGGGGGAATATCGAATGGAGTTCTTTTGAAAATGCGTTTGGAGCGTGTTCAAACTTGGATGTTGAAGCAACGGATAGCCCTAATTTGTCGGGAGTTTCAAGTTTAAAATTAATGTTTGACAGTTGTATCAATTTGATAGGTAATTCTTCATTTAACAATTGGAATGTTTCCAATATAACCAATTTGCAAGGTGTTTTTGCAAATGCAGAAAATTTTAATCAAAATATTGAGGATTGGAACGTATCCAGTGTAACTACAACCTCAGGAATGTTTTTTAAAGCTCGTTCTTTTAATCAACCCATTGGTTCCTGGAATGTGCAAAACGTTGAAGACATGTCCTATATGTTTAGTGATACGGATAGTTTTAATCAGTCATTGAATTCTTGGAACACTATTGCTGTAAATAATATGGAGGGAATGTTCCAATACACACTTGATTTTAATCAACCTTTAAATTTTTGGAATCTTTCCAATGTAGAGAATATGCAATATATGTTCTTGGGAGCCAAAAGTTTTGATCAAAATATAAATGATTGGGCTGTTTCGTCCGTTTCAAATATGTACGGAATGTTTCAGGAGACAGATAAGTTCAATCAGCCATTAAATGCTTGGGATGTTTCGAACGTTACCAATATGTCGAGCATGTTTTGGAATGCATTAGCCTTTAACCAGAACCTAGAAGATTGGAATGTTTCCAATGTGCAATCCATGAATTCTATGTTTAATAGGGCATTTGCATTTGATCAGGATTTGGGTGATTGGAATATCGCAAATGTAGCTAGCATGTACCAAATGTTTTTTGAAGCGGGTATTTCTCAAGAGAATTATGATAATACCTTACTAGGGTGGGGGAGTTTACCGTCTTTACAAACCAATGTTGTTTTAGATGCAGGTTCAAGTACCTATTGTGAAGCTGAAGGTGCGCGACAATCTATTATTGATACTTATGGATGGTCAATAACCGATGGAGGAAAAGGTTGTCCCTTTATAACTACTTGGAAAACTGACAACTCGGGTATATCGGCCAGTAATCAAATAATCATACCCATTTTTGCTGGGGAAGCCTATAATTATTCCGTAGACTGGGGCGATGGCACTTCCGATTCCAATATTACAGGTGATATTACCCATACTTATGGTTCGCCTGGAACTTATACTGTGTCCATTTATGGTACTTTTCCGCGAATCTATTTCAACGAGGGTGGAGATGCAAATAAACTAATCAATATAAAACAGTGGGGCAATATAGCGTGGACCTCTATGGAATCGGCTTTTGCAGGGTGTTCCAATTTATCGGTTGGCGCCGAAGATGTCCCTGATCTGTCTGCAGTTACCAGTTTAAGAAGAATGTTCCTTAATTGTAACTATACTTTTGATTTTTCAGGTACCCGTGAATTTTCAAATTTTAACGGTGTTGAGAATTTTAATTCTTGGGACGTGAGTACCATCACCGATATGTCCAATATGTTCGATAAGTCGACTTTTAATCAGGAAATTTCATCCTGGGATGTAAGCAATGTGGAAGATATGTCCTATATGTTTTTTAGTTCTTCGTTCAATCAAGACATAAATTCTTGGGATGTGGGGAATGTAACAAATATGATGGGGCTTTTCAGTAGTGGAATGTTCAATCATGATGTTTCCAATTGGGATGTGGGTAGTGTAGTAAACATGGATTATATTTTTAATAGTACCTATTTCAATCATGATATAACCGCATGGAATGTAGCAAACTTGGTTAGTATGCGACATGCCTTTAGTCAAGGCCATTTTGATCAAGATTTAAGTTCATGGGATATTTCGAATGTGTTGGATATGAGCAATGCTTTTGATGACTCTGATTTATCCAAGGAAAATTATGACGCCATACTAAGTGGATGGTCTCAACTTTCAGGATTGCAAACCGGCGTGGTATTGGGTGCAAATGATGCGGTGTACTGCTTGGCAGAAACTGAAAGAACCACCTTAATCAATACATATGGTTGGACCATAAACGATTACGGGATTGCTTGTGAAGCCGAAGTGCCTTTTGTTACTACTTGGAAGACGGATAACCCAGGCCCTTCCAATGACAACCAAATTACCATACCGACAAGCCCAACCGATATTTATGACTATAGGGTAGATTGGGGGGATGGTACTATTAACGTGGGAGTGACTGGAGACATTACCCATACGTATGCTCAGCCTGGAGTATATGAGGTGTCGATCACTGGAAAATTCCCTAGAATATATTTCAACGGTTATGAGTTTGCCCCTCAAACCTCTGACGATTTAAAGTTGTTATCCGTGGATCAATGGGGTACTAACCGTTGGAAGTCAATGGATTTTTCATTCGCAGGCTGTGAAAATATGGATGTTACCGCAACCGATATACCCGATTTTTCAAGAGGAGTTTCCTTAACTGGAATGTTCTGGGATGCCAAATCATTGGTTGGGAACCCATCTATTGCAAATTGGGATATTGAAAAAGCTACATTTTTGAATTTTATGTTCAGAGGAGCTAGCAATTTCAATGTTCCAATTGGGGAGTGGAATCTTACTGGTAAGAGAGATATTTATGGCATGTTCGAAGATGCAGAATCGTTTAATCAAGATTTGAGCAACTGGAATGTTCAAGACATGGATAATATGACCAATCTGTTTAAAGGTTCTGGCCTTTCAAATAGAAATTATGACAAAATTTTGATAGGCTGGAGTCAATTACCATCTTTAAAGAATGGGGTGCAATTGGATGCCCCTGAAAATTATTATTGCAGTGCGGCGGAACAACGACAATCCCTTATAGATAATTACAATTGGATTATAAACGATGCGGGTGCCAACGGGGAATGTTATTTTGTGACTACATGGAAAACAGATAATCCAGGCGCATCTGCAAGCAACCAAATTACAATACCTACTCATCCAGATGAAATCTATGACTATAACATAAATTGGGGTGATGGCACTTCAGATATCAATGTTAATGGAGATATAACCCATACCTATAGTTCCCCAGGAACTTATACAGTTTCCATTTCGGGAAATTTCCCCAGAATCTATTTCAATTATTTTCCAGAAGATGAAGCAAAGGATTATGAAAAACTGATTTCTGTGGATCAATGGGGCAACATACAATGGAGTTCAATGGCCGATGCCTTTGCGCGCTGTACTAATTTGGACATTGTTGCAACTGATGTGCCTGACCTTTCCAATGTTGAAGATATGGGGTACATGTTTAGGGGTTGCTCCAATTTGGTGGGTAACAACAATTTTTCAGCATGGGACACCTCCAATGTTACGGCAATGTTCGGGGTTTTTTCCGAGGCTCCGCTGTTCAATCAAGATATTGGAGGTTGGAATGTTTCTAATGTGACCGATATGGGTGCCATGTTTTGGCAGGCCTCATCCTTTGATCAAGATATCTCATCATGGGATGTTTCAAAGGTAACCCGAATGGTCAATATGTTCAGCGGGGCAATGGCTTTCAATCAAAATATTGGTGGTTGGAATGTTTCCAGTGTAGATGATATGGCCTATATGTTTAGGGCAGCCAACAGTTTCGACCAAAATATTGGAGGGTGGAATGTTTCCAATGTAAGTAGGATGGAGGGTATGTTTATGTTCAACCAAACATTTAACCAAGATATATCCGCATGGGATGTTTCCAATGTGAACTTAATGGGGGTCATGTTCTGGGGTGCCGAGCTATTTAATCAAGATATTTCATCATGGGATGTTTCCAGTGTTACGGATATGGACAGTATGTTTGAAGGGGCCACCTCTTTTAATCAAGATTTGGGAAGTTGGGATATTTCCAATGTAACCTCCATGAGCCTGATGTTCTGGGGTGTACCATTATCTACAAGTAATTTTGATGCAATTTTAAATGGCTGGAGCAGTCTTCCTAGTTTAAATAGTAATATAGAGTTCCATGCAAACTTAAGTAAGTATTGCAGTGCGAGTGCGGCCCGACAATCCTTGATAGATGATTTTGGATGGGAAATAACAGATGGAGGCAATACGGGTTCTTGCTTTTTTGTGACAACTTGGAAAACCGATAATCCAGGGATTTCAGCGGACAACCAAATTACAATTCCAACATTTCCTGGTGAGACCTATGATTATACTGTGGATTGGGGCGATGGTACTTCTGATGTAAATGTAACAGGCAATATTACGCACACCTATGTAACAGCTGGTACTTATCAAGTTTCAATAAGTGGAGATTTTCCAAGAATTTTTTTTAACGACTACGATGGAACTGAACAAGACTCGGATAAACTGCTATCCGTTGATCAATGGGGGTCGGGTAAGTGGACTTCTATGAACAATGCTTTTACCCACTGTTCCAACATGGATGTTTTGGCAACTGACTTTCCAGATTTAAGTCAAGTAACAACATTGGGAGCTATGTTCAGGTTTTGTGAATCCTTGGTTGGAAACGATTCATTTTCCAATTGGGAGGTTGAAAATGTAACTAGCTTTTCAAATATGTTCGATGGAGCAACCAAGTTTAATCAACCAATAGGATCTTGGGATGTATCTAATGCTGTGAATATGGTGTACATGTTTTCCAACGCTACTGAATTCAATAGCGATATTTCTAGCTGGGACATTTCAAATGTTCAGCATATTGAGTCAATGTTTATCGGGGCTAGCTCTTTTAATCAACCAATTGGTTCTTGGAATATTCAAAATGTTGTTTCATTGGCGACTTTATTTGCAGGGGCAAGTGCATTTGATCAGGATATTTCTGTTTGGGATGTTTCAAATGTGGAGAATATGGGAGCTATGTTTTCCGGTGCCAGTTCATTTAATCAGGACATCAGTGTTTGGAATGTTGGTAAGGTAACTAATATGAATGTAATGTTTTTTGGTGCAGCATCATTTAACCAGCCCATAGGTGTATGGGATGTAAGCAAGGTTACTGATATGTCCAGTATGTTTTTTGAAGCTACATCATTTAATCAGCCATTGAACGATTGGAATACCTCGAATGTTACAGTTATGGGCTCGATGTTTGCCAAGGCCACATCATTTAACCAGCCTCTAAATGATTGGGACATAAGTAAGTTGGAAAGTACTTCAGGAATGTTTTTAGGTGCCACTTCTTTCAATCAAGATTTGTCCAATTGGGACATGGGGAATAAAACTTCCATTGGAGGAATGTTCAATGGCGCCACTTCTTTTGATCAAAGCTTAGGTGATTGGGATATAGGTAATGTAACAAACATGGATTATCTTTTTTATAATGTGGGACTTTCGTTGGAAAACTACGACAAAACATTGTTGGGTTGGAGTAACCTCCCCACAGTACAAAGTAATGTAATTTTAAATGCAGGAGACAGTCAGTTTTGCAATTCGGAAGAAGCGCGACAAATGCTTATAGATAACTATGGTTGGGTTATAACAGACGGAGGAAAAGTGCCATTCTGTAATGAAGACAACGATGCCGATGGGGTTTTGGATCACATGGACCTTTGTTTGGATACCCACTTGGGTGCTGTTGTAGATGAATATGGTTGCGAAATTATTGCATTTGATGCCATTCAGGTTTATGTGTTGACTCCTAGCTGTACAGGGGGTTCGGATGGTGCGATCAATATTTCGATGAATGTTGAAGGGCATTTGTTGGATGTTTCCATCTCGGGAGATTCCTATTCCAATGAGTTTTTCGATGTTGCTTCGGTATCAGGATTGCAAATAGGTAATCTGTCCGAAGGAATGTACACCATTACAGTTTCAATTCCAGAAGCATTGTTTGAACAGACATATGGGGTAATGGTGAACGATTTGTCGTCGGTTACCGGGAAAAGGACTTCAATGGATTCTAAAGCGGGCCAAGCCGTTTACGAAGTTATGGGGAGTACATCTTATGAGGTTGCTATTAATGGGGCAACTCAAAAATACTCCTTTGAAAATGATGGCCCTCAAACCATTGTTTTGGATGATTTAAAAGGTCAAACGGAAGTGTCAATTTCAGGTGAAAGCGATTGTCAAGGAACAATATTGGACAGTTTTTTTATCGGGGACACCTTCCAAGTGTTTCCAACTATTACCGCTGCAAGTGTAAACATTCTAAGCAGTAATGCAACATTAAATATCAAGGTGTTCGGGTTGGATGGCAGGCTGGTCAAAAATTTAAGATATAACCAAAACAATCAAATATTGGACATCTCAAGTTTAAGGTCAGGGGTTTATATACTTCAAGGCGAAATCAATGGCCAATTGGAAACCGTTAAGATTATAAAGAAATGATAAAGCAAAAGTTGATTGCCAGAGTACTATATTTCACAATGCTAATACTGGTTTCCTCATGTGGGGGCGGGGGTGAAGGTGAACAACCGTTACCGGAACCGGAACCAGAGCCAATAAATAATTTGCCTGCAAAAGTAATTGGTACTCTTCCTGCCAACGGAGAACCATGCTCGGATTATACAGAAGTATCTACGGATGCCACTAAAGTGGTTATTTCGTTCGATTGGCAGACCGCTGAATATACTGATAATTACGAGTTAGTAATAACAGAGAGCTCATCTGAGGTTTTTAAGGATACTTATACCGATACCAATACTCAAGTTGAACTGCAACGCGGTAAAACATATTCGTGGTCTGTGAAATCAATAAACGAGTTTGGGGAAACAACAGGTGACACCTATTCCTTTACCACACCGGGTACACCAGTTGGAAACTTTGCTCCCTATGCGGCTGAAATCAGCATTGATTTTAATACTGAATCTATGGAAGCATCGGTAAGTTGGGTTGGAAGTGACGAGGATGGAGATGCACTTATCTTTGAGGTAAAGGTTTGGGAAAATGAAAACCTACTCATTGAAGAAGTTGACTATACCCAAGAATCTTTAGAGCTTTTTGCATACATACAGGAGGGAAGCTACACTATCGAGGTCGTTTCAAAAGACCCATTGGGAAATTTTTCAATATCAACAATGCATATTCAAGCCCCTTAAGAAAGAATTAATTTTAAAAAAGCCTTCGATTTTTCGAAGGCTTTTTCTTTTTATAGGGTAATTGACTCACCGATATCCGGCAACAACAGTTGTTTTCCTTTTTGCTCAAAATACCCGGTAGCTTTAGTTTTATCCAATTTTATGGGAGGAAAAGTATCATAATGGCATCCGATGATTTTATCACAAGCAATAAAATCACTTGCAATAGTGGCATCCTCATATCCCATGGTAAAATTGTCTCCAATCGGAAGGACGGCAATATCCAATTTCGGGCAGGTCATGGGGATGAGTTCCATGTCTTTGGTCAAAGCGGTGTCGCCAGCAATGTATATGCATTTTGAATCATCATAGATGACAAACCCTCCAGGGTTTCCTCCGTTACTGCCGTCGGGCAGCATGCTGGAGTGTACGGCATTTACATATTTTGCAGTCCCAAAATCAAAAGTGTGTTTTCCTCCGTGGTTCATGGGGTGTCCTTGGACTCCCTTTTCACCAAACCAAGAAACTACTTCAAAATTGGAAACTAATAGGGCTTCGGGATTGTTTTTGGCAATGGCCTCCACATCCAGAACATGGTCTTGGTGTCCGTGGGTCACAAAAATGTAGTCCACTTTAAGGGAGTTGATATCGATGTTCGAGGCCAATTCATTTCCAGTGATAAAAGGGTCGAACAATATGGTTTTGCCGTTCATTTTCAACAGCAATGTAGCATGACCTAAATAGGTAATTTTCATTGTAGCGATTTTTTATAGGATTATTCTATTCACTATAAATTTAAAAAGAACGAATGGGAATTTCAATTTTAGTGCCGAAAGGAACCGAGCTTTGTGTTGTCGTTTTTTTTGATTTGGAAAATATGGTTTGATCAAAAAGGAAGTACATTTGCAGCATGATTGCGACCATTTGTAGAAAAGGACATTTTAATGCTGCCCATCGCCTCCATAACCCAAATTGGAGCGATGAAAAGAACATTGCTGTTTTTGGAAAATGCAACAGCCCAAGTTTTCACGGACATAATTTTGACCTAGAGGTAAGAATTCGGGGAGAAGTGGACCCAAATACAGGTTTTGTGATGGATTTGGCCGATTTGGGGGTGTTGATACGCGATGAGGTGGAAGAGCGTTTTGACCATAAAAACCTCAATTTGGATTGCCCTGAGTTTAAAGACCTGTTGCCGACCACCGAGTATTTTGTGAAAGTGATCTACGATATTTTAAAACCAAAGCTGGATCCTAGTCAGCAATTGCACATTACCTTGCACGAAACCTCAAAAAACTCTGCGGAGTATGGCGATTGGTAATTAATTACGATATTGCACCACTTTTTAATGGGATATTAGCTCAGTTGGTTTAGAGCGCTGCCTTGACAGGGCAGAGGTCACTGGTTCGAATCCAGTATATCCCACTTTCTCTACTCATATTCAGAAATCTTCCGTTGTAGTTTTTGGTTGTTTCGCTCCAAACGTTGGTTTTGGTGCCGCAAACTGCTCAATGCTTTTTGTAGGGTTTGCAGGCTCTCCTGTTGTAGCGCAATGATATGTTCTAGGTCGGATTTGGTGTATTGTTTGCTCATAATGAAGTTTTTAAAATCTAGGAAAAACTTTAAAAGTTTATTTATCTCCCTTAAAGGCATTTCAAAAGTATATAAAGATTTTTAAATCTCCTTAGAAAGCATAAATTAATCCTAATAGCATTTATTTTTCTTACTTATTTTTAGTGTTAAATCATAGCATTTACAATGGATAAACCATTTTATAATAGAATTAAAGCGGTGTTAGCTGAAAAGGGAAAAACCAATAATTGGCTAGCTGAGGAATTGGAAATGAATACAAATACGATTTCTAAATGGTGCAGGAATGATATGCAGCCAAGGGTTGAAACTTTGTTTCAGGTTGCAAAAGTGTTGGATGTGGATGTACGGGAGCTTTTGGTCTCGACTAAATAAACGATGATCCAATACATCGATTATATGCCAAATTGGGTGTATATAGATGTGTTTTATGCTTATATAAACAAGTTGCCATTAATTTGAAAAAAGCAATCTACATATCGATTTTGACCATTTTTATTTCTTGTAAAAACGAGAAAAAAGAACAGAATCCGTTGGTTGTCGAATACCAAGAAAAGGGAATTGAATTTCAAATGCAGAATAAAACAGACAGCGCAATTGTCTACTTTAATAAAGCTCTTGAAATTGACCCAACTGATATTCCGACTTATGAAAGTCTGGTAAAAACATATTGGTGGAATGAACAGCCCGAATTGGCTTTAGGGATTTTAGAATCCGCGCCAACAGAAATGCAAAAGTCTAACTCTATTTTGACTTTGAAAGGAATGACGCTGGAAAAAATGGACAAGTTAAATCAAGCAATGGATTTATATAAAACAGCGTTTGAACAAAGTCCAAAGGTTCGTTACAAAAACGAAAAAAACATAATGGAATATATTGGTTATTTGACTTTGCAAACCATAGTTGGAGAAAAAGAAAAAGCAATCGCTGACTTAAACAGACTGAAATCAAAAGAATTGACCGAATCTGAAAAACAACATGTGAATTCTATTGAACCTTTGATTCTGAATTACAATGGTGGCGGATATAATGCAATATTTGGAAATGAATAATAAAAAACTAATGCCAACAATGTATAACCGCAATTACGGCGGATTCGACTACGTCCGAATCCACTCGGAATTGCTAACGTCTGTGTTAAACCGGAAATTAACGCATATTAACCCGTAACTGACGGTTATACGAGACCGTTGTGCTTCATTATCAGAAACCGCTTTCCAATGATAAAATTCTTTAGAAAAATTAGACAAAACCTTCTCGCTGAAAACAAATTCAGTAAGTACTTGATTTATGCGATTGGAGAAATAATTCTTGTGGTAATTGGAATTTTGATTGCATTACAAATCAACAACTGGAATGAAAATAAAAAAGCAAGCAATTCTGAAAGAGCAATCTTAATTGGATTAAAAAGCGAATTTCAAAATAATCTTATAACAATTGACAGCACAATACAAGCAAATAAAAATGTAAGTCAAGCCTGCGCATTACTTACTCAAATTATCCGTTCTGATGAATTGGAGGAAAAAACAAAAATTGTCGACAGCCTTATTCTGCGAATATTACTCGTTTCATCATTTGATGCAAATACTGGTGTTACAGATGAAATTTTAAATTCAGGAAAACTTGAACTTATAAAAAGTAAAATAATTCGTGATAGAATTACAGGGTGGACTGGAAAACTGAAGGACATCGAAGAAGACGTTGAATTTAGGTTTGTAAATTATAATGAAAGTCTTATACCGTTTCTTACAGAATATTTTCCTCTATCAAACGGAGACATATATAAGAAAAACATTAATGGCTTAAATGAGAAATATATTAATAACTATAAATCCTATTCAAATTTTAAACCAGATTACAATGAAATCAATCTTATGAAAATGGAAAATGTAATTTGGCATCACAAACACAACAATGATTATGTTATTTCGCAAGATTATTCTATTAGAAAAGAAATTTTGGAAATTATTGATATAGTCAATAAAGAACTTGAGAAAAAATAACGAAAGCACAACAATGTATAACCGCAATTACGGCGGATTGGACTACCCTTCTACTGCGCTCAGGGCTGGCTGAATCCACGCGGAATTGCTAAAGCCAGTGCCAAACCTAAAATTAACGCATATAAACCCGTAACTGATGGTTATACGAGACCGTTGCCCACAATATGGAAAAAGTGCCCAAATTGATATTCAGTCTTATAGTTTTGACTTCTGTTTTACTAACAAATTGTAAATCGGAAGAAAAGACTGAATACTATATTTCGGAACTAAATCTGAATGAACATTTATCGGATTTTACAAACGTGATGAATGAAAAAGACACGATAAAAATTATTGCCGAATTGTATATGGAATGGTGGATTAGAGTTGACACCTTAACAGTTACAAAAAAGGACAATCAAACTCAACTTCAAGCAACAATTAAGGAAGACACAACATTTGAAATGAAATATCAATGGCGGACGAATAAACTCAAGCCTGTCATCATCGAAAATACTAATAACGAATTTGAACAACATTTCGCTAAAAAAATAGAACGGACAAAAGCTGACCCAAAAAGTGGTCGGATTTACAAAATATTAAGTCCAAATGATACGTTGATTTTTTACACAAAAGGTTTAGGGGATAAAGGCGGCGAAATAGGAAAGTATTATACATTTATGCGTAATTACTATCCGAACGAAAATGATTTTGTCCCAATTGGTGTAATAATTGAAAACGAATAAATACTGTGGGCAACACTGGCTATAATTCATTGTTCCCTTCTGCCTTGAACTAAATTCCCTACTTTTAAGAAAACTATTAACCACGGGAATGCTTTCGTAACGCGGCCCTGTCTCGCTGGAAAATCCCGCCGGCCCACGCCGTCGCTCCCCAGCCGCCAGCCACAACGAAATCATAGCCGAGGACCGTTGGCACACATATAAAAAAACCGTTTCCAAATTGAAAAATTCGATAATTTTAATAATTCTACTTCTAATTTCATTCAGCGGATTTACTCAAAATCTGACCGAAAAAGAGTTCGTAATTCTGACTTTTGAAATGGACAGAAATAAAGATTCTCACGGAACTTTTATTTATTATTGGGTTGCGGAATTAGAGAAATATGACAAAGTAGATGAATATAAAGAACCGAAAATATATTCTCTTTTTTTACACGAATTTTATGGCAGCGAACAATTAGAATCTTGTTGTTTAGGAAAGGTATCTTATCCTTACACAATGACAACTGGAACGGAATTTAATTTCCCTGAAAACTATAGCGAATATCTGACTGAATTGCGTGAATTAGTTAAAGACCACAGACAGAAAATCCAAGTTATCAAAAAAGAATGGAAAGACGGATACAAAGAAAAAGTAACTGTTTACGCAACAGCAGTTCGAGGAAAATTATGTGAGTGCGAATTTGGTGGCGACACTTATTTAACAAAAGGCGACCGAATTAGTTTTCCAAAAGGAAAATTTGAGATAATTAAAAATTATTTGACTAAAGACAAACGGATTTTACTCTATAAGGACTTTTCCGATTTTGACTATGCAAATACCGATTATAGAACTGGAAAATAAAAATAAATACGTGTGCCAACACCGTGTAAAAATAATTGCTTGGTTCAGGCCTACTCAGAAAATCCTCGCGGATTTTCAGTTTGGTGTGTACTTGCAAAGTTAAGTGCTAAACCACGAAACTACTCATAGCCTAAACCGGTGGGCTTCATTATGACCAACCATTAACCAATGATAAAATTCTTTAGAAAAATTAGACAAAAATTACTCTCTGAAAATAAGTTCAGTAAGTACCTTCTTTATGCGATTGGAGAAATTATTCTTGTGGTAATCGGGATATTAATTGCATTACAAGTCAACAATTGGAATGAAAATAATAAGAAAAGAGAATTTGAAATTACAATCCTAAAAGAGATTAGGAATAATCTGATTTTCGATTTAGAGGATTTTGAAAGTAACATTACGCATCTTGAAAATAAAACTACCTCGAGTGCTTCCCTTTTAAAAGCCTTCGAAGACGATTTGGATTATAATGATTCTTTAGGATATTTCTTCTTTTATCTTAAGACCTATCCACATTTCAATTACAAATCAAATGGTTATAAACTATTACTGTCTAAAGGACTCGATATTATCAAAAACGACACCATAAGAAATCGAATCACAGATTTATACGAAGCCAGATATAAATATCTAAAAACCTGGGAAAGCGAGCGTATTGTCTACAACAATGCGCTAGAATCTAAGGTCTCACCTTATTATGGAACTCAGGTTCTAATGTTGGAGCATATACCTGCTGACCTGATCATAAAAGGAAGTGTTGAAACTTTATTGAAATTTCAATTCTTTAGAAATATCAGAAATTACGAAATCTTAAAAAAGGATTTCGAATTGCATGGAATTATTAAACATATTGAAACTATGTCCAAAATGCTCTCGGCTATTCATACAAGTGTAAAAAATGACAACTTAGAAGTAATAAATATGATAGAAAAAGAATTGGAGATAATTAGTTGAAAAGCTAATACGAATTTATGATTAATATAAAATAACGAAAGCACAACAAAGGCTACAAGTAATTGCTTGCCTACCTGTCGGCAGACAGGTTCTCGCCTATCCTTCGGCTGCGCTCAGGACAGGCTTTTGAAAATCCACGAGGATTTTCAGTTTGGTGTGTACTTGCAAAGTTTAGTGCTAAATCACGCAACTAATCATACACAAACCGTCGGCATTAATAGCTCAAAAAAGTTAAAAAATACGCAGCCTTTCCATTGAAAATTCATCTATTTTTAAATTGAAATCGGGTAATTGTTGTTTAAAATCAAATACTTGCAATATGAAGTATGTTCTATTGTTATTCGCGCTTACTTTGTTGTGCTGTTCCAAAGATGACACGAAAAATCAGACCTCTACTAGCCTGAAAGGAAAATGGGTTGAGACTGAAACTCGAATGGATACTTTGTTTTTCGAATCCAAAGACGGTTTAGATTTTATGAATTTGAACAGGGGAGAAGAACTGAGAAACGGTAATTTGTTGCCCAAACCTAACTCAGGACCCTATATATATAAACTCTTAGAAGAAAAAATATCTTTAAATTGGGTGTTATCCGACAACTCCAACTTTAATGACTATTATTTTGAGGTTATTGATAATAGACTGAATATTGGAAATTTTTATGATTCGGAATTTGGAGAAATTTTGACTTTTGAAAAAATAGATGAATAAAACACTACACCCAACATTGGCTGTAATTCGTTGTTTGCTTTTTTTTAGATAGAATAAAACCTTGTGTTGCCACTCAACCTGATTATTATGAAAAAAATATTCTTTGCTATTTTTTTTATTTCTGGTTTGACTGTTTTTGCACAGTCGGATAAAGTTGTTGGGGATTACTTTGTTGATTTTGGTAACGAACAGCATCAAATCGAATACAGGTTAACGCTCAATTTAGACGGAACATTTCTATTCCACTCTTTTAACAATAATAAAAAAGGAAATCCTCCCATTGTCAATACCTATGGAAAAGGAACTTGGAGTTTGGATGAAAAAGTGGTCTCATTTTTAACTGATGAGAATCTTGACTTGGACAAAAATCAAAGTTTGGATTTTAATGGCACCAAGGCAAGGTTTATTTCTAAACCAGAACGAGATAAGACCGACCGAGTTATTAAAACAAGACTTCAATTTTTTGATTCCAAAATCTTTTGGGTAAAAGGTCTGGAGATTTTTAAAAAGTAACCTTTAAGGTAATTAAACCAAATCCAAAACCCGTTCCAGAGCCATTCCACGAGATCCTTTAATTAATAGGGTTCCTTTTTTTAGGGGTTGGTCTTCCAAATGTGCTTTTAAAGCATCAAAGGTTTCAAATTGGTATAGGTCTGTTTGTGTGCCGAAGAAATTTTTGCCCACTAAATAGACATCTTGAAAATTCAGTTCTTTTGCCAAATCGGCAATGGCTTGGTGTTCTTCTTCAGCGGTAACTCCCAGCTCAAACATATCCCCAATAATTAGGGTTTTGTGTTCGGCATCCATCAAACTAAAATTTTCCAAAGCCGCCTTCATGCTGGTCGGGTTGGCATTGTAGGCATCCAAAATAATGTTGAACCCATTTTTTTCCAAGATCTGCGAACGGTTGTTCTGGGGTTGATAGGATTCGATGGCCATTTTGATATCTTCCAAAGGCACATTAAAATATTTACCCATGATTATAGCGGCACAACAATTGGGAAAATTATATTTTCCAATAAGTTGGGTTGCCATGGTGGTTTCCTCAACCTTTAAGGTTACAAAAGGGTTGGCCTCTAAAAACTCGATGTTATAATATTGGTGGTCCGATGCGCTAAATCCAATCTTCTTGGTGTAATGGCTAAGTTTTTCTTTTTGAATAGCATCATCAGCATTAAAAAAGAGGTGTCCGCCGTTTGCCATTATACAAATATAAAGCTCGCTCTTACCTTTGATCACGCCCTCAACTCCTCCAAAACCCTCCAAATGCGCTTTTCCGAAATTGGTGATGTACCCAAAATCGGGCTGGGCGATGTTGCAAAGCATTTCAATTTCGCCAATATGGTTGGCGCCCATTTCCACAATGGCCATTTCGGTATCGGCTTTTATCGATAATAAGGTCAAAGGAACTCCAATATGGTTGTTCAAATTACCTTGTGTGGCCACGGTCTTGTATTTTTTGGATATCACCGAATTAATGAGCTCCTTGGTGGTGGTTTTTCCATTACTGCCTGTCAGCGAAATGATTTTTGCCTTGTATTGCTTTCGGTGATAGGTGGCGAGCTGCTGTAGGGTTTCCAAAACATCATCGCAGCACACAAATTTGTCCGATGTTTTAAATTCCTCTTCGTCAATAATCGCAATAGCGGCTCCTTTGTCCAAAGCTTCTTGGGCAAAAGCATTTCCATTAAAATTGGGGCCTTTCAGGGCAAAAAACAGACAATTTTTGGTCACTTTTCGAGTGTCCGTGCAAATTGTGGGGTGCTCTAAAAAAAGAGCGTGCAAAGCTTCTATTTTCATATTTCGAAGATAAAAAAAGCCCCGACATATGCCGGGGCTTTTTTTTAATACTCAAGTGTTTGTTTATCTCGCTTTTTTATGGCGAACTGTTTTCTTCGATTTGGATTTTGAGCCCACTCTAGACATGGCGCATCTAAATCCGATATCGTCGGTTGCCATATATTGTGGCAAATATCTACGTTGTGCTGGGTCTAACCAGAAAGCTCTATCTCTC
This sequence comes from Flagellimonas cixiensis, assembly GCF_042134615.1. Taxonomy (GTDB): domain Bacteria; phylum Bacteroidota; class Bacteroidia; order Flavobacteriales; family Flavobacteriaceae; genus Flagellimonas; species Flagellimonas cixiensis. The sequence goes on along the minus strand of NZ_CP169639.1, from coordinate 766,864 downwards.
CAAGAGCCCCCTTTGTATACACGAACTTCATCGTTGATCAAGGTTGTTCTGTAGTTGGAGGTGTCGTACTGGCGAACCAGTTCTCCATCTTCGTTACGCTCTACCTTGTGTTTTGGAGAGTCGTACATTTTTCTTTGCTCTTCGTCCTCGGCAGCAAATCTGTCGTAGAATCTAGCGGAACCTGCGTCCCCATCTCTAAATCCACGGTTATCACTTTTGTCGAAGTTGGTTCTCAAATAAGTTTCTTGTTCAGTTACAGGAACTTCTTTGATTTCACCTGGCAGGTTGATGGCTACGATTTTACCGTTTGGTAATGTGTCGTATACAATTTTGTCTGTCAAAATCTCAACTTTTCCGTCTTCGCCAATGGCTTTTTTCATGAAGATGTTGCCACGGTAGTAGTTAAAGTCGCTGATCTCGTCATCTACGATCGGACGGTATACGTCAGCTACCCACTCGTTCACGTTTCCGGCCATATCATACAGACCAAAATCGTTGGGCTTGTAAGATTTAACTTCTCCGGTAATATCCGCACCATCGTCGGACCATCCGGCAATACCGCCGTAATCACCTTTTCCTTGCTTAAAGTTGGCCAACTGGTCTCCACGACCTACACGTTGTCCATTACGGGTGTAGTCACCCTCCCAAGGATATTTTTTTCTACCTCTATAGTTGTTGTATTCTCTTGTTCCAACAAGTGCTTGTGCCGCATATTCCCACTCTGTTTCGGTAGGAAGTCTGTACTCTGGCATAATTACACCGCTACTTCTTTTGGCAAATGTATTGACAGAGTCCTTCTTCTGCTTTCCTTGCAATGAATCAATTTCACCTCCATACACAGATTCAGGGTTGTTCAAGTAGGCTTCGGTACTGAAGGTTCCCTCCATTTCGCCATTTAATACTTTGTATTTGGCATCTTCTGCTATGTAACCTTCTCTTTCCAACATCACCTCGTTAACCCTATCGGTTCTCCATTCGGCATATTGGGTAGCCTGCACCCAGTTTACACCAACTACTGGATATTCTGCAAAAGCGGGGTGTCTCAGGTAGTTGTTGGTCATGGTTTCATTATAGCCCAATCGGTTTCTCCACACCAAAGTATCAGGAAGTGCTCCTTTATATATGTTGGCATAGTTGGGATTGTCTGGAGGGTAAACCGCCTTTAAATAATCCAAATATTCCAAATACATTACGTTGGTCACCTCGGTTTCATCCATATAGAAAGACTGCACGTGTTGTTGGGTTGGAGTATTGTTCCAATCGTGCATAATGTCGTCCTGGACCTTACCTTTGGTAAAGGTTCCGCCTTCAATAAAAACGGTCCCTGGAGGAGTTTCCTGCTCCTTGAAATCCGAATTGTATTGAAATCCACCCTCCTTGGCGTTGATTTTCCATCCTGTGGCTCTAGAAGTGTCCTTTGATCCGGAGGAGTTTTTACAACTGGCTAATCCTCCCATCACAACGGCGCAAGAAAGTACAACTTTGATTAAGTGTTTTTTCATAATTTGGGCTTGAGTACTTTAAAACTCAGGGGTTTGTTCCCTAAGCGCTTCAATTTGTTTTGATTTTAAAAATCTTTCGATGGCATTAAAACGACGTTTTTGCCATTATATTTTGTGCTTGTCAAATATTTGTGGCAAAGTGGAAATTTCCGGTTTGCTACACCTTTCTAACGGAGATGAAAGGGAAATAGTATAGTCATATTGGTTTTTAACGGATTGGACCTGAAGAATGGTCATTATAATACCATTTGACTGGAATAGTTGTGTTTTGAACGAAATACCGTAAAAATTATATATGCCCGTACAAGATTTTCCCCAAAAGACCGTTTAATTTGTATTGTTTCTCAAAGCTATCAGGGAAACGGGGACATTACTAAATGCTAAAATTTTAGAATGAAAAAGTTTTTGATTGTGGTTGCTTTCTTAATTGTCGCGCCACAAATAAGTGCACAGCAAGAAAGAGCAATTACAACAGCCGTACCTTTTTTAACCATTGCGGCAGATGCACGGGCATCTGGTATGGGTGATATGGGTGTAGCAACTTCATTTGATGTGTATTCACAACAATGGAACCCAGCAAAATATGCTTTTGCCGACCAAAAGATGGGAGTAGGTGTTAGTTATACGCCTTATTTGGAAACCATTGTGAACGATGTATCCTTGTTGAATGCAAATTATTACAACAAACTAAATGATAGAAGTGCATTCGCCGTTGGATTGCGCTACTTTGGTTTGGGTGAAATTGAATTGAGACAGACCTTTGACCAAAATGCAACCATCGTAAAACCGAATGAATTTGCATTGGACGGATCTTATTCCCTTAAGTTGAGTGAGTCATTTTCCATGGCTGTTGGCGGAAGGTTCATAAGTTCCAATCTTAGGTTTCAGGATGGAACACAGGATTCTCAAGCAGCCAATGCATTTGCAGTGGACATTGCTGGATTTTTTAGGTCTCGAGAGATTTATTATCGGAATTTTGATGGTAGATGGAGGGCAGGTTTCAATATCTCGAACTTGGGAGGTTCGATTCAATATGATGAAGGCGGACAGGAAAACTTTTTGCCGACCAACCTAAAATTTGGTGGAGGCTTCGACTTTATTTTCGATCAAGACAACAAACTGGCCATCAATACCGAGTTTAATAAATTGTTGGTGCCTACGCCTAGAGATTTTGATGGCGATGGTGATATAGATGCAGAAGATAATGACGTGTATCAAAACATCGGCTTCTTCAGTGGATTATTCGAATCTTTCGGAGACGCTCCAGGCGGATTTAGCGAAGAACTAAAAGAAGTAACTTGGGCATTGGGTGCCGAATATCAGTTTAGGGAAGCATTCATGTTGCGCACAGGTTATTTTAATGAAAGCGAAGAAAAGGGTTCAAGAAAATTCTTTACATTGGGTGCCGGATTCAAATTTAAATCTGCACAAATAGACTTGTCTTATTTATTTTCAACCTCACAGGTTAGAAATCCATTGGAAAATACCTTGCGTTTTTCGCTCTCCTTTAATTTTGGGGAAGAGTTTTATAACGATTAACAACAATCATAACAATATAAAGAAACCCGTCCATATTGGATGGGTTTTTTTATTTTTGGAAGACACCCTCCAAACATGAAGAAAAAACAAATAGGTTTTGAATTACAGATTTTTGAAGATCGTTCCGAGCTGTCACAAATCGAGCAAAATTTGTTACACCAAGCCGATGCAGCGCGTTTGAATGCCTATGCGCCATATTCCAATTTTAAAGTGGGAGCTGCCGCACTTTTGGAAAATGGAGAAGTGGTAATCGGTAGCAATCAAGAAAATGCAGCCTATCCGGCAGGGTTGTGTGCGGAGCGTGTAGCGGTTTTTCAAGCTGGAGCACGATTTCCTGGTGTGGCTATTAAGTGTTTGGCAATCAGTGCGGGGTCGGACCATCACGCCATATCGGAACCAGCTGCCCCATGTGGAAATTGCAGACAGTCCATAATCGAATATGAGCAAAAGCAAACGACCGCGATTCCAATTTTATTGAAAGCGCCAAAAGGACCAATTTACAAGTGCCCTTCAATGAAAGATATCCTCCCATTGGCATTCAGTAGTTCATTTTTGGGCGATTCTTAAATCAATTCTTTTTACAAAACATTTATATATGTATTTTTGCTGTTCCCAACCGCAGGGAAATTTCAATTAATACAACCGTTGATGAAAAAAATCACCAAAGAAGTTTACCTAAACTGGTACGAGGACATGTTGTTCTGGAGAAAATTCGAGGACAAATTAGCAGCAGTATATATTCAACAAAAAGTAAGGGGCTTTTTGCACCTTTATAACGGACAGGAAGCCGTTTTGGCTGGAGCACTGCATGCCATGGACCTTACCAAGGATAGAATGATTACGGCTTATCGTAACCACGTTCAGCCTATTGGAATGGGTGTTGACCCTAGAAGAGTAATGGCCGAACTTTATGGAAAAGTAACCGGTACCTCCAAAGGTATGGGAGGATCCATGCACATATTCTCCAAAGAGCACCGTTTTTATGGTGGTCACGGAATCGTAGGTGGACAAATTCCATTGGGTGCTGGATTGGCATTTGCCGATAAATACTTCAAAAGAGACTCGGTTACCCTTTGTTATATGGGAGATGGTGCCGTTCGTCAAGGTTCATTGCACGAAGCATTCAACTTGGCCATGTTGTGGCAATTGCCCGTTGTTTTCATTTGTGAGAACAATGGATATGCCATGGGTACTTCCGTAGCTAGAACTGCTTTCAGTACAGATATTTGGAAATTGGGATTGGGTTATGAAATGCCTTGTGGACCGGTGGACGGAATGGATCCTGCTGCTGTAGCTAAAGAAATGGACAAAGCTATCGAGCGTGCTCGTACTGGTGGTGGTCCAACGTTCTTGGAAATGAAAACCTACCGATACAGAGGTCACTCCATGTCCGATGCCCAGCATTATAGAACCAAAGAAGAAGTAGAGGAGTACAAGAAGATAGATCCGATTACCCAAGTGAAAGATGTGATTCTTGAAAAAGGATATGCAACCGAAGAGGAGTTGAAAGCTGCGGATAAAAGGGTGAAGGATTTGGTGAAGGAGTGTGAGGAGTTTGCAGAAAAATCCGATTTCCCACCATTGGAACAATTGTACGATACTGTGTACGAACAAGAAGACTATCCATTTTTACAACATAAATTATAAGTAAATGGCAGAAGTAATCACCATGCCTAGATTGAGCGATACCATGGAAGAAGGTACCGTGGCAAAATGGCTCAAAAAAGTAGGGGACAAAGTTGAAGAAGGAGATATTTTAGCTGAAATCGAAACGGATAAGGCTACCATGGAATTTGAATCTTTCCATGAAGGTACGCTTCTCCATATTGGAATTCAAGAAGGGGAAGGTGCACCGGTAGATTCTCTTTTGGCTATTATAGGCGAAGAAGGTGAAGACTTTTCGTCGCTATTGAATGGAACAAGTGAAGCTCCTGCCAAAGAAGAGACTTCGGAAGAAAAGCCAGCAGAAAATGCCGCACCAGCAAGTGCACCAGTATCCATTCCAGAAGGAGTAGAAGTGGTGTCTATGCCAAGACTGAGCGATACCATGGAAGAGGGTACCGTGGCCAGCTGGTTGAAAAAAGTAGGTGATACCGTAGAAGAAGGTGATATTTTGGCTGAAATCGAGACCGACAAGGCCACTATGGAATTTGAATCTTTCTACTCAGGTACATTATTATATATAGGAATACAAGAGGGAGAAGGTGCTCCTGTTGATTCTTTGTTGGCCATTATTGGTCCTGAGGGAACCGATGTGGATGCCGTATTGAGTGCTCAATCAGGAGGAGGTACTTCTTCAAGTGCCCCAGCGACAGAACCAGAAAAAACGGAAGCGCCAAAAGAAGAAACTAAAGAGGCTGCTCCAGCAGTCACTGCATCAAACGATGGACAACGTATTTTTGCCTCTCCTTTGGCTAAAAAGATTGCCAGTGAAAAAGGCATCAACTTAGCCGAAGTAAAAGGCTCTGGTGACAATGGTAGAATTGTGAAGAAGGATGTTGAAAATTATCAGCCTTCACAAACTGCTGCCCCAGCTGCCGAAAAAGCAGTTGAATCAGCTCCTGTGGCACCAGTTGCGTTGCCAGTAGGAGAAGAAAGTATAGAAGAAGTGAAAAACTCGACCATGCGTAAGGTGATCGCCAAGCGTTTGGGTGAATCAAAATTCTCTGCACCACATTACTACCTTACCATCGAGGTGGATATGGACAATGCAAAAGCATCCAGGTCACAAATAAACAATTTGCCAGATACCAAAGTATCGTTTAACGATATGGTATTAAAAGCTTGTGCCATGGCCCTTAAAAAGCACCCACAAGTTAATACCTCTTGGAATGGTGACACAACGGTATATAAGCACCACGTACACATGGGTGTTGCAGTAGCCGTAGATGAAGGTCTAGTGGTGCCTGTAATCAAATTTGCAGACCAAATGACACTTTCTCAATTAGGTGCCTCTGTAAAAGATTTGGCGGGTAGAGCTCGTAACAAGAAAATAAAGCCAGATGAAATGGAAGGAAGTACTTTCACCGTTTCAAATTTGGGGATGTTCGGGATTTTGGAATTCACTTCCATTATCAATCAACCCAACTCTGCAATCCTATCCGTAGGAGCTATCGTTGAAAAACCAGTGGTTAAAAACGGGGAGATTGTAGTGGGAAGCACCATGAAAATTACTTTGGCTTGCGATCATAGAACCGTAGATGGTGCAACAGGTGCACAGTTCTTGCAAACATTAAGAGCTTACTTGGAGAACCCGGTGACCATGTTGGCATAACGCTATTTGTCCCTTGTGCGGAGTCGAAAGGGATGGATTATAGCTTAAAATACTAAAGCATCCCTTTTGGGATGCTTTTTTTATCTTTAGATAATTCAAAAATCAAAAAACGATGAAGTTATTTCCATTTGCTTTGAGTGTATTGTTGGCCGCAACATGCTCCAGTACACAAACAGGTTCAACGGCAGCAGTGGTTCCTTCGCCGCCAGTGGTAAAAGCCAATACCTCAACTGATGATTTTTCAAATGCAGAGCGTATAGGTCAAATCATGAATTATTTAGCTTCGGATGAGTTAAAAGGAAGGGATTCCGGTGGGGAAGGGATTGAAAAGGCAGCACAGTATATCGAAAATCATTTTAAAGCTTATGGCGTAGAACCTTACTTTCAAAGTTATCGGGATACCCTTACCAATTTTAAAAAGCCATCCTATAATATAGTGGGAGTTGTGGAAGGCAATGATCCAAAGCTTAAAAATGAGTTTATTGTGATTGGAGCCCATTATGACCATATTGGAATTATTGAAATGGAAAATGGGGATGCCATTGCCAACGGTGCCAACGATAATGCTTCAGGTACAACGACGGTGTTGGAATTTGCCAGATATTTTGGAACAAACAAAACCAACAAACGAACCTTGATTTTTGCTTTGTTCAGTGCAGAGGAGAAAGGATTACTGGGAGCGAAGCATTTGGCCAAAAAATTGAAAGGAGAGAACCTGAATTTGTACACCATGCTAAATTTTGAAATGACGGGGGTTCCATTAAACGATAAAGATTATTTTATGTACATCACAGGGTATGAAATGTCGAATTTAGCTGCAGTGAGTAATAAATATACCAAAGAAAATCTGGTTGGGTTTTTGCCTACTGCGCAACGAATGAATTTATACCAACGCTCTGATAATTATGCGTTCCATGAGGAGTTTGGCGTGCCCTCGCACACGTTCTGCACCTTCGATTTCACCAATTTTGACCACTATCACAAAGTAGGGGATGAACCCGATATCATGGATTTTGCCCATATGGCAACTTTAGTGAACAAAACAATTCCTGTATTGGAAGGAATAGCAAATGCTGCCACAAGAGAAATTAAATTAACTAAATAATCAAAAATGTCACCTCAAACAGGGCTGACAAAACGGTTTGGAAAAATTCGTGAATATTTGAGTCATTAGTGTCAAATAATTTACGTAGAATACAAGTAGATATGGATTTCCGCCTATGCGGGAATGACAAATAATAATTTAAGATGGCAAACATCATCATAACAGGAACAAGTAGGGGAATCGGATTTGAATTGGTCAAACTTTTTGCTCAAGAGGGACACCAGGTATTGGCATTATCTCGAAACACCAAGCCAGTTGAAAGTTTGGGATTTTCCAATGTACATACGTTTTCATTTGATTTGGGAATTCCATCCCATTTTAAAAAGGTAGAGAAGTTTATTGAGCAATGGCATGTGGTGGATGTGCTCATCAACAATGCAGGTAGCTTGGTAAACAAACCCTTTATGGAAACCTCTCCCGAAGAATTTGAAGCCGTTTACAAAGTAAATGTCTTTGGTGTGGCTGAAATGACCAAAGCGGTTCTGCCGCAAATGGGTAAAAAAGGCCATGTGGTCACCATTAGCTCTATGGGTGGAGTGCAGGGAAGTATGAAATTTGCCGGACTTTCTGCCTACAGTTCCAGTAAAGGCGCGGTAATTACCTTGACAGAACTTTGGGCCGAGGAGTTTAAAGAATCGGGACCAAGTTTTAATGTTTTGGCCTTGGGAGCCGTTCAAACTGAAATGTTGGAAGAAGCTTTTCCTGGCTATCAAGCTCCAGTAACTGCCACAGAAATGGCAACTTACATTAAAGAGTTTGCTTTGTCAGGACATAAAATGTACAATGGAAAATTACTGCAGGTGAGTAATAGTACGCCTTGATGAATTTAATGATAATTCAATGTTTCCGACTTAAAATGTACCTTTGCTAAAGTGGAAACCACCCTTCAAAAATACCTTCCGGAACGCGCTGTAATGCCTTGTTTTGAATTGATCAAAGCCAATGGGGTGCATCTGAAAATTGTAAATCATCGGGTAACACGACACGGAGATTACCGTAGATTGCCCAATGGGTTACATATGATTACGGTAAATGCCTCCCTCAACAAATACCGGTTTTTAATTACTTTGATTCATGAAATTGCCCATTTGGTGGCTTTTGAACAATATGGTCGTCGTATAAAACCCCATGGGGTAGAGTGGAAACAAACCTTTCAACATTTAATGGTTCCGTTCATCCGACCAGAGGTCTTCCCAAACCAATTATTGCCTATAATTGCCAATCATTTTAAAAATCCAAAGGCGAGCAGTAGTACCGATGCCAGATTGTCTATTGCTCTGAAGGCGTTCGATGCTAAAGAAAGAAACCAAAGCTATGTGTTCGAACTGCCGTATGGGAGTGTTTTTCGATTATACAATGGTAAATTGTTTAAAAGGGGAAACAAAAAAGTAAAGCGCTACGAGTGTATCGAATTGGCCACGGGCAGATTATATTTGTTCCAACCAAATGCCGAGGTGGAATTGGTGGAGTAAATGTCATTTCGAACGGTAGTAAGAAGTTTAATGGGTTCCTGCCTTCGTGGGAACATTAAAAATATAAAATGAACAAGAATTATTATGCCATTTTAATGGCGGGGGGAGTAGGTTCCCGATTTTGGCCTGTTAGTACATCTTCCAACCCAAAACAATTTCACGATATGTTGGGTGCGGGAAAAACCTTGATTCAAAAAACGTTTGATCGTTTAAATCGCTTCATTCCCACCGAAAACATCTTGATTTTGACTAATGAGCGATACAATGACTTGGTTTTGGAACAATTGCCAAAAGTAAAACCGGAGCAAGTGGTGTTGGAGCCTGCCATGCGAAATACAGCCCCCTGTATTTTATATGCCTCCCTAAAGATTCAGAAGATGAATCCCAATGCGGTAATGATAGTGGCACCAAGTGACCATTGGATTGAGGATGAGGATGCTTTTGAAAAGGATGTAATCGCTTGTTTTGATAAATGTGAAAAGGAGAGTGCGTTGTGTACATTAGGAATTCAACCTACATTTCCTAATACTGGTTTTGGATATATCGAATTTGAAAAAGGTAGTGACCAAAACTTAAAAAAGGTGTCCCAATTCAGGGAAAAACCTGATTATGAAACCGCGAAGGAGTTTTTGGCGCAAGGTAATTTTCTTTGGAATGCAGGTATCTTTATGTGGAGTGTGGAAACCATAGTAGAAGCTTTCAAAAGCTATCAGCCTACGCAATATGAGTTGTTCGAGGGAGGTATTTCGTGTTATAACACCTTGGAAGAGAAAGAATTTATCAAAGAAAATTATGCCAAGGCCGAAAACATATCCATTGATTATGCTATCTTGGAACAATCGAAATCCATTTACACCTTGCCGGCGACTTTCGATTGGAACGATCTAGGAACATGGGGTGCGTTGTACGATAAATTAGATAAAGACGATGATGATAATGCCGTGGTGAACGCCCAAGTGCTGTTGGAAAATGCGAAAGGAAATATGATCAGGTCGCCAAAAGGAAAGGTTGTGGTGGTCGATGGATTGGAAGACTATATTATTGTAGATAAAGAAGAAGTGTTGTTGATCTATCCAAAAGACAAACAGCAAGACATTAAAAAGGTTTTAGGACAAGTTAAAGATAAATTTGGCGACAAGTTCGCATAATAGATGGTCGAAGAACAAATCAAAGATGGCATTCCTCCAAAGAAGGATAGCGGGGATGAGGTAAAAAAGGACTTTAAAGGACTGTTGGGCAGTATTCGAATGTTTCTTTCGGAACTTTTGGAGATACGAACCAACACCGATGCCGTTGCTACCAAAGAATCCATTATTGCAGATATACCCTTTAAGGGGCATACCTCTTGGATTTTGGTTTGTTCCATTTTTATCGCTTCCATTGGTTTAAATGCGAATTCTACGGCAGTGGTCATCGGAGCCATGTTAATTTCCCCATTAATGGGTCCAATTTTGGGCATGGGGATGTCATTGGCCATCAACGATATTGACACCCTTCGTCGATCGCTGAAAAACTTTACCGTAATGGTGGTTTTAAGTGTGATCACGGCTTTTTTGTTCTTCTATTTATTTCCTCTCAGGGATGAATCCTCGGAACTTTTGGCGCGAACCAAACCCGATATTCGGGATGTGCTTATTGCCTTTTTTGGTGGATTGGCCCTTGTGATTGCCAGAGCTAAAAAAGGAACCATTGCCAGTGTAATTTTCGGTGTGGCCATCGCAACCGCTTTGATGCCACCCTTGTGCACCGTTGGATTTGGATTAGCCATTGGCAAACCGTGGTATGCCGCAGGCGCTATGTACCTCTTCATCATCAACACCATTTTTATTGGTTTGGCCACCTTTTTGGTCATCAAATTTTTACGATTTCCGATGGTGCGTTATGCCAATTCGCAAAGACGTAGGTTAATTGCAAGAATGGCTTCCATAACCGGGGTTTTGGTAATGATTCCCGCCGGATTTACTTTTTATCAAGTGTTTCAAGAGTCATTGTTCAAAAAACAAGCTCAAGAATTTTTAAGGGAAACAGTGGAGGTATATCAGTTTGAAGGTGCTGGAAGGTATGTGGACAACCTTACCAAATTGCAATACTCAGATGATGAGGCTTCGGTAATCGAAGTGGTATTCATGGGGGATGAATTGGTTCCGGAAAATGTGATAAACACGTGGCGTACTCAAAAGGGGCAGTATAATCGATTGAAAGATGCTGAGCTACATATTATTCAAGGTGGTAAAGATGATTCTGAAGAAAAGTTCAATTACGTTAGTGAGCTTTATGAGAAGAACAAGGCTGAATTACTGAATAAGGATGAGCAGATCAGATTACTGGAGGAGGAGGTGGCCAATTTGCAATTGAGTGCTGGCAAACAAATTCAATTCAGTGAAATAAGCCAAGAGGCCAAGGCCAATTATGAGAACCTTTCAGAACTTGGATTTTCCTACCAAATTAAAACTGATTTCAAAAAATTGGATACCGTACCTGTTTTTGAGATAAAATGGAATGAAGGGGTTCGCAATAGGCAAAAGGAAGAAGATGCCAAAAAAATGTTGGCTTGGTTGAAATTAAGATTGCAAGACTCTACTTTGGTGGTAAAGCAAGTGAACTGATCAATTACGCTCTTCCAAATACATTTGCCTTACTTTCTTGAAAAGTTCTGAAGAATATACAAAATCGGTAACCGCTTGATTATCGGTCTTAAAGATTTCCTTGTTGGTGCCTTCCCATTCTTTATACCCATTTTTTAAGAACATAATCTTTTCGCCAATCTCCATTACCGAGTTCATGTCGTGGGTGTTGATAATGGTGGTTATATCATACTCGCGGGTAATTTCTTGAATCAAGTTATCAATTAGGATAGCTGTTTTTGGGTCCAAACCTGAGTTCGGTTCGTCACAGAACAAGTATTTTGGGTTCATGACAATCGCACGGGCAATGGCTACCCTTTTTTGCATTCCTCCTGAAATTTCAGCAGGGTACTTTTTATGGGCGTCAATCAAATTAACGCGTTTGAGAACAAAATCCACACGATCCTGTTTTTCCGACTTGGTTTGGTTGGTGAACATGTCCAAGGGGAACATTACATTTCCTTCCACGGTCATGGAATCGAACAGTGCGCTTCCTTGAAAAACCATGCCCATTTCTTGTCTCAGGTTTCTGCGGTCTTTGGCGGATAATTCAGAATAGAATCTACCATTGTAACAAATATTGCCTTCATCGGGCTCAAAAAGACCCAATAAACATTTAAGAAAAACAGTTTTTCCCGAACCACTTTGCCCAATGATCAAATTGGTTTTTCCTTTTTCAAAAGTGGTAGATATCCCTTTTAAAACTTTATTGTCCCCAAACGATTTATGTATGTTGTCTACTTCAATCATTAGCCCAAAAGCAATTGCGTTAATATATAGTTTGTGATAATGATCACCACACTGGTCCAGACAAACGAAGTTGTACTGGCTTTACCTACTTCCAAAGCGCCTCCTTTCATATAAAAACCATGATAAGAGGGCACGGTGGCTATAATAAAGGCAAAAACAACGGATTTAATCAAAGCGTAGGTCACGTGAAAGGCATCGAAATCCATTTGCAAGCCCTTGATAAATTCACCACTTGGAGCAAATCCGCCAAAAACAGCAGCGACCCAGCCACCGGTGATTCCAACAAACATGGAAACTGCAACGGCAAAAGGATACATCATCACGGCAACAATTTTTGGGAACACCAAATAGTTCAACGAATTGACGCCCATCACTTCCAGTGCGTCAATCTGTTCGGTAACACGCATGGTGCCTATACTTGAAGTAATGTACGACCCCACTTTTCCTGCCATAATAATGGAGGTGAAAGTCGGGGCAAATTCCAAGATAACGGATTGTCGAGCTGCAAAACCGATAAGACTTTTAGGTAATAAAGGGTTGGTAAGGTTTAATGCAGTTTGAATGGTAACAACCCCGCCAATAAAAAAGGATATAAATATGATGATGCCCATAGCGCCAAAGACCAAGTCGTCAACTTCCTTCAAAATCAAGGATTTCATAATACGCCATTTGGTGGGCTTTTTAAATACTTCCCAGATCATGATGAAGTATTTTCCAATCGCTTCTAGGTATTTCATTCGCTTTTTGGACTTGAGGTCATAAAAATAAGAATATTGTGGAGCATTTAACCTTCATTTAAAATTTTAAAAAAGATATTTGAATAGTTTTGTGCTCATTTTGATTAAATCCAGACCATGAAAAGAACCAACCTTATTTTATCTTTTTTAGTATTGTGCATCATCAGTTTTTCCTACGGGCAGCGTAGAAAGAAGAATGTTGAGGAAGTTCAGCCAGTATCCATTGCCCAAAATCCAAAGTTGGTGGTTGGGATAGTAGTGGACCAGATGCGTTATGATTATTTGACCCGATTTTGGGATCAATACGGAGAAGGAGGGTTCAAGCGTATGGTAAATGAAGGATTTAATGCCAAGAACAACCACTTTAATTACGCCCCTACCAGTACGGGCCCAGGACATACTTCGGTGTATACGGGCACCACACCTGCTGTACATGGCATTATTGGGAACGATTGGTACGATAAGACCACTGGTGAAATGGTCTATTGTGCGGGAGATGACAACTACCAATCCATTGGAACCACTTCCGATGCGGGAAAAATGTCTCCACACCGCATGTTGACCTCTACGGTAACGGACCAATTACGTTTACATACCCAGCAAAGAGGAAAAGTAATCGGTGTTGCCTTAAAGGATAGGGGAGCCATTTTACCTGCTGGCCATTCTGCCAATGCCGCTTATTGGTTTGAAGGTGGTGCGGAAGGCAATTGGATTACCAGTTCGTATTATATGGATGCTTTGCCACAATGGGTAATTGATTTTAATGCTTCTGATGCTGTGGAAGTCTATAAAAAACCTTGGAACACCTTAAAACCCATAGAAACTTATGTAGAAAGTGGAACGGATGCCAATAATTACGAAGGGTTGCAAAAGGGCGAAAGTACCAATGCATTTCCGCATGATTTTCCTACCATTTGGGAACAGAACGGTCAATTTGATTTAATTAGAAGAAGTCCTTTTGGAAATAGCATTACTGCAGACTTTGCCTTGGCCGCTTTGGAAGGTGAAGGTTTAGGTAAAGATAACATTACCGATTTCTTGGCAGTTAGTTTTTCAAGTACGGATTATGTGGGGCACTTTTACGGAGTGAATTCCAAAGAGGTGGAGGATACCTATATTAGGCTGGATCAGGATTTGGCTCGTTTGTTCACGGCATTGGATGAAAAAGTGGGAGAAGGGGAGTACACCGTATTTTTAACCGCGGATCATGCCGCTATCGATGTGCCAACATATTTAATGGACCAAAAAATCCCTGCAGGCTATTTGGATATGAAAGGAATGAAAGACAAGTTCAATGAGTTCCTTCAATATAAATATGGCACTACGGATGTAGTAAAGAACCTATCCAATTTTCAATTGTTTTTGGATCATAAAATCTTGGCCAATTTGGATATCGATTTAGAAGATGCCCAAGAAGCCATAGCCAAGGAGTTTTTGTCTTATGATGGGATAAGTCAAGTGTATACTGGGCATCAAATGTGGGAGAATGAATATGTAGAGGGAATTCCGTACATATTACAGAATGGGTACAACCAAAAACGCTCCGGAGATGTGCTATTGGTTCCGAATATAGGTTACATTTCGTACAGCACAACAGGTTCTACCCACGGGTCTCCATTTATTTATGATACCCATGCACCACTTTTGTTTTTCGGAAAAGGAATCAAACATGGAAGTACCGTAAACCGAACCGAGATACCCGATATTGCCCCCACCATATCGGCTTTATTGGGGATTGCATTTCCAAATGGGGCTACAGGAAGCCCTATTGAAGAGGTATTGGAATAGACCAATCACGGTGTTCAAAAGTGCATTAAGAAATCTATTTTTTAATTAGATTAAAGTTCCTGAAATTCCATGAATTTATTAGTAAGGACTTGATTTGATTTGATTCATTCCTTTTGAAGATAAACAAAGCTTCATAATCAGGGGAATAAAACTTATCCTGCTCAATAGGAATCAATGGAATTTTAAGAATGGACTTTTTAGCTAAAATTTTACCCTTCTTAGATTTGATTTTTATTTTGGAATTGTGGTTTAATTCAAGATAGGTACCTGTATAGGATGGGTAATCCAAATTATCAACTTTTACTTTTTTAAAATTATAGTCTTCTTGTTTATAGGGACCTTCATCAAAGTGTTCCGTGAAGGTAATCTCATCGTTATCTTTGTTAAAAAGAACTTGGTTAGGATGTCCTAAACTATTGTGGGGAATAAATTCATTTTTATTTACAGAGGTATGCGGACACCCTTTTATGTCTGGATTTTTCGATATTAATAATTGGTTATTAGAGTAGGTTACATTTCGTATTTGTGCGGTTCCATTCTCGTTAATTTCATAATACAATCCCATTAAGTTTTTTAATTCCGAATCTTTTATCGTTTCATGTTGATTTTCAGAATCGATTTTCTCCTGTATTTTCTCTGGAGACTCCGGAAATAGCAAATCAATAATTTTATATGCTTGGTCAATTGGATTGTTATAATTTGTTGCATTGACCAAGAAAGTGATGCTCGTTCTTTTCTCAGGAACATTAAAAATAAAAGTGGTGTGTAAATTGTTTTCCCCATCGTGGGAAAACCTCTTCAATCCTCTATGAAAACCAATGCTTAGGCCATATCCATAATTGCTTTTTTCTCCATCATTTAATGGGATACTGGTAGTGAATTTACGGATAAGGTTTTTGTTTTTATTCCCTAGCTTATTGTCAAAGAAATTGGCATTCCATTTTTCTAAATCATCTAGGGTGCTGACTAAATTGTCATCTCCATAGGTTCCTCCTTGTAAGTGTTTCTTTTTAAATTTCTTGCCATTATAATAGTAACCAAAAACAGAGGAGGGTTCCATTGTGTTTTCAACATAAGAGCTTTTCATTTTTAGTGGTTTGAAAATCGCACTGTCCACAAAATTTTTAAATCTCATGCCACTTACCTGTTCAACTATATCGGCCAATAAAACATAATTAATATTGGTGTAGGACATTTCAGAACCTGTCGGGAAGTTCAAATCTTTTTCCTTCTTTAAAATTTCAAACAAGAATTCTTTATTGTGCTTCTTTTTAGGGAGTTCACCTTTTAAATTAACATTTCCAGCAAGAACGGCAATAACAGTGGATTCTCTAATTCCACTAGAATGGTTTAAGAGATTTTTTACTTTGATACTGTTGGTGTATTTAAAATCTGGAAAATACATTTTGATATCGTTTTCTATGTCTATTTTCCCCTGTTCTTCAAGTAGGGAAATGCACATAGCGGTGAATTGTTTTGAAATTGAAGCCATATTAAAATGTGTGGATGCTGAAACTGGAATCTTTTTCTTCAAATCCTGCATTCCAAAATACCTTCGATAGGTGGTATTCCCATCTTGTATTATAGAAATAGCACCACCTGGAGCATCTTTACTATCGAGCAATGTAATTAGGGAATCAATTTTATTTAATGTGATGGAATCAGTCTTTTGGGCTAAAGATAGATTTTGACATAGCAACAAGATTAACATTATATGCATCTTGATTGAAACTGGTTTTGAAATAGCCATGGTAATTTTGATAATATTTGGGTTGATGAATGTTTTATGAATTGGATTACTTGATCAAAATCTTTTTACTAATTGCTCTACCATTAGTTAAATCGTGGTACACCATAATGTATTGACCGCTGGCGAGATGTTCCAAGTGCAGTTCTTTTTGATTGGCCACTTTGTAAATTAGTTTTCCGCTGGTGTCAAAAAATTCTACGTAGAAGTTTAAGGCTTTTGCATTTACAATTAGTAAGAGCTCATCTGTTGGGTTGGGATAAAAAGCAATCTCATTTGTTGGTTCAGTAGGTTTTGGCGGTTCAATGGTTGAGGAGCCCAACTCTCCGTCGCAGTTTTCATCAATTGAATTATCCAAGATTTCTTCTGCATTTGGGTTTATGTTAGGATTGGTATCGTCGCAATCTTTATCACTGGTAAATCCATCTTGGTCCAAATCATCGTCCAAGGTGGCGGAATTGCAATCATCGTCGATACCATTATAGGGTATTTCCTCTTGATCGGGATTTATGCTTGGATTGGTGTCGTCGCAATCCTCGTCATGTGCAAACCCGTCTTGGTCCAAATCATCATCTAAAGTTTGTGGATTACAATCATCGTCTATGCCGTTGTACGGAATTTCAGTTCGACTTGGTCCTATATTCGGGTTGTTATCATCGCAGTCAATATTGGCATTGTCGCCATCCTGATCTACATCCACAATTTCTTCTTCTGAAAGGTAAAATAGGTTGAGGTATTCAAAAATGGCCTTGGCCAAATCAATTGAAAAATTGGTTCGTAGTGCTTCATCAAATCGAATATCACTATTTACCTCAATTTGAATACCGTCTATGGCACTATTGTTGTCTCGTCTTGAGCTATGGGTAAAAATGGTAAATCCCCCCGTAAAATAATCTTCATTTTCATAAGGGTAGGGGTCATCTGGACTGGGCACTGTTGGATAGCCTCGTTCCTGTAGTAAGGCTCCAAAACTATATGTCCCCGTTAGCATTTGGGAATGGGTTTGTTGTAAGGGATTGTCCATTATTAGCGTTTTAATGCTACTTCCATCCACTAAATCAAATGAATTGAGTACTTCATCCGGCAGTCCGAGTTCTTCCTTGGTGAGGGTATAGCCCAATTCCACTCTTTCAACATTGTGACTATGACCATGAAAATCGAATAAAATGCCACGGCCGTAATCTTGTTCGATTTCTGATTTGACTGCAATAATATAATCTTGGTAATTCTGCCATGCCGTTTCTACTGTTGCGTTCCCGTCAGCAGCTTCGTCAATGGGTCTATTCGCATCAAACTTTACGCGTGCGAGCAGATTGATGATTACGTAAGGATAGTGGCCTGTTTGTTCATAATAGGCACTTATAATAGTTCTTACCATCTCCTGAGTATGGGAATCGCTTCCGTATTTACATCCGTTGCAAGACCTATCGGGGATATTGTCAGGTTCCAAATAACCATCGTGGGGAACCGTAATAATTACAGGGTGATCACCTTGTATATATTCCACATACCCTGTGTTGTCCAAATAACTTTCACCAGGAACTTGTGCATGGATTAATTGGGCAAATACAAGGGAAAGTACTACCCAAAAAAATGGTTTTTTGATGATGAGAAAAGGTTTCATTCGTAAAATATCCTATTGCAATCCCATTTCTGGCATCGGGACTTTAATTATAGTGTTGAATTAAAGTTAGTGGAAGGAGGTTTTTTAAAGCGCAGGCAATTGATGAATGCCCCTTATCAATTGATGGACGGGAATAATTTATTGTGATTGTAAGAATATGGAAACAGCGGTGTAAGGCAAGTGGCGGCTGTATTATATTTTGGATTTGATACCTTTCCAACGATATTTTCGGATAAATGTGCCTTCTTTTTTGGAAACATATCTGGCTTGATTTTGAATGAAAGCCTTAAGAAACCCAAAAATCATTTGAACATATAATCTTGGGCTTTTGGCCTGCCATGCCATTTTAAGTGATGCGATTTTGGTTAGCACGATGCCATACCTCATTCTATATAAAGCTTCTCCTTTTGCTTGAAAATTTTTGGTGCTATAGCCATGTCCCGTAGGCCTAAGGTGTTTTACCTGAAGCTCTGGAATGGTCAAAGTTTCAAAGTCGTGGTATTTGGCCAAAAGAGTGTCCACGGTATCCCAACCTACCCCGGGGCGTAAACCTCCAATTTGGTCGAAACAAGCTTTGTGATACAATTTTATAGGCCCGCGAACATGGTTTTTGTCCGCAATGTTCTCGTACACCCATTTCTCATTTTTTTGGACGAACAAAAGTCCGGAGCACATGCCCAATTTCCAATGGGCTTGGAAATTGTTCACCATCACCTCAAAATAATTGGGAGGTAGGATAATATCTGCATCAAATTTGCCTATAAGGTCAAAATCTGAGGTCTGTTCCAAACCAAAATTAAACGTGTCCACTACTTTTTTACCTGGAATATGTGAGTCTTTGGATTGTCTTTGCAGCACTTTTATCCAAGGGTGCATTCTAGCAAAATCCTGAGCAATGGCAAAAGTTTCATCCGTGGAATTATCATCTACAATAATAAGCTCATTGGGTAAATAGGTTTGCGCAACGAAAGCATCCAAGCAATCTTTTAAAAAAGCTGCTTCATTATGTGCTGGAATAACGATACTGATTCGCATCTGCTAAAATTCCAAAAAACAAACTACAATTCCCAAATTACTTTGTTGTCATTTCGAACGAATGTGAGAAATCTATAGAAACTAAGGAGAGATTTCTCAATCGCTTCGCTAATTTGGAAATGACGATTAATGCGTTCTTTCAGCGTAAACAATGTAGTAGCGATTGGTAAAGTAGCGGAGTAGGGGTCTAAAACCAATTTTTTTGGTAGGATTGGTCCATTTGGCGGTGTCTTTAATTTTCCAACCTGCTTTTTCCAAAAGCCAATCAAACTGCCAATCCTCGAATTCGTGGTAATGTCTGTCCCAAGGATCCGATTTACTTCGGTAGGCCGATGAAAACCATAAGCGCATCGGAATACTGGCGACTAATTTTTTGGCTTTTATTTCTTTCAACACATTATAAGGAGCTACCAAGTGTTCAAAGATTTCAAAAGCGGTCACTACGTCTGCATTGGAATCGGCAACACTTGTAAAATCTACATCCAAATCTTCACCTTTGGTGTTTTCTACAGTATATCCTTTGGATTTCATAATCTCGGAAAAAGGATTTTCCACACCCAGATCCAAAATCGATTCGGAGGTAGAAATATGCTTGCTCAAAAACTCTAGAGTATGTTTGTAGCGCTTATTCGGAAAGTTGTTTTCGTACATGGGTTAAAATTCCAAAAAACAAACCACAATTCCCAAATTACTTTTAGGTTTTAGTAGTTAGTAGTCAATAGTTAGTAGTCAATAGTTAGTAGTCAGTTAGAAGTTTGTTGAATTTGAATTTGAACTTGAAATTTTATCTTGACATTAGTGCCAATTCGATTAATTCGTGTCTAACTTGGTTGGATGTTAATTTTGATAGATTCTTCACTGCGTTCAGAATGACAAAAAAATCATTAATACCGATAAACCACCGCATTTATATTCATTCCTGCCCCTACACTGGCGAACATAATCACATCGCCTTTGGTCAATTGATGTTCTTGGAGTTCCCCTTTTTCAACCATATTTAGAAGAGTGGGCACGGTGGCAACAGAACTATTCCCCAATTTGTGGATACTCATGGGCATAATATTATCGGGAACCTTTTTGTCATAAATTTTATAAAACCGTTTGATGATGGCCTCATCCATTTTTTCGTTGGCTTGGTGAATGAATATTTTTTTGACATCATCAATGGCCACCCCGCTTTCATCCAAACATTCAGCCATAGCTTTCGGTACATTGATGCAGGCGAACTCATAAATTTTACGTCCTTGCATTTTTATGTATCGGGTATCGGTACACCCTTTTGAGCTGTTGGTCTTATCAAAATAGAGATAATAGGCTTCATCATTGGCATAGGTGGCAGAGGCATGCGCCAAAATTTCACCAGAATTTGGTTCTGCTTCCAAAACTGTGGCACCGGCACCGTCGGAAAAAATCATGCTATCACGATCATGTGGGTCGATAACTCTTGAAAGGGTTTCCCCACCAATCACCAAGCATTTTTTAGCCATCCCACTTTGAATAAACGCCTTGGCCTGTATAACACCCTCAATCCAACCGGGACAACCAAAAATAAGATCGTACGCTACACATTTTGGATTTTTAATTCTCAACAAATGTTTTACACGAGAGGCCAAACTGGGCAAGGTGTCCCCTTGGATTTTTCCAGGTGTCATATCGCCGAAATTATGGGCGAAAATGATGTAATCCAGTTCCTCTTTGTCTATTCCAGCATTGGAAATGGCCTCTTCCGCAGCCAAAAACCCAATGTCAGAAGTTTTGAGGTCCGGTTTGGCATATCTGCGCGAAGTAATACCGGTAATGGCTTGGAATTTTTCAATGATCACAGCGTTTTCTTGCTCAAATTTTGAGCCGTCAATACCTAAAAACTCATGATTCAAAAAATCGTCATTATCAGTAACTACTGACGGGATGTAACTGCCGGTTCCGGTGATGCCAATTTTCATGTGCTGTTGGAGTTTGTTTGTTCTACACCAATATAGCTCAATTAAAATTGAATGTTATGCATGCATAATAAATGTTACAATGTTCAACAGCTTGTTTGTTGGTTCTGTGGCACAAAAAAGCCCTGAACACTTGGATTGCTCAGGGCTTTTTATCAGTGTTTATAATGGTTTTTAGGCCTCAATATAATCTTCGATGGGTGCACAGGTACAGATCAAATTACGATCCCCAAATGCTTCATCGGTTCTACGAATGCTTGGCCAAAATTTATTTTCGGCAACATAATCCAGTGGATAGGCTGCTTTTTCCCTGCTATAAGGCATATTCCAATCGTCACTTGTAAGCATCCCCAATGTGTGTGGAGCATTCTTAAGTACGTTATTGGGTTCGTCAGCCGAGGCTTCGTCAATCTCTGCCCTTATCGAAATCAAAGCATCACAGAATCTGTCCAATTCGGCTTTGCTTTCACTCTCGGTCGGCTCGATCATCAATGTTCCTGCCACTGGGAAGGAGACCGTTGGGGCGTGGAAACCGTAATCAATCAATCGCTTTGCGATATCGGTTACTTCAATCCCGTTAGCCTTGAATGGTCTACAGTCAATAATCATTTCATGGGCTGCACGACCGCGCTCACCGGTATAGAGCACATCGAATTTACCTTTTAAACGGTCCTTGATATAGTTCGCGTTCAAAATTGCTGCTTTGGTGGCATTGGTCAAACCTTCAGCACCCAACATTTTGATGTAGCCATAAGAAATCAAACATACCAAAGAGCTACCCCAAGGCGCTGCTGAAATTGCCGTTATAGCTTTTTCACCTCCAGTTGGTACTACAGGATTGGAAGGTAGGAACGGTTTTAACTGTTCGGCCACACAAATGGGTCCAACTCCTGGTCCACCACCACCGTGGGGGATTGCAA
Organism: Flagellimonas cixiensis; assembly: GCF_042134615.1. GTDB lineage: Bacteria > Bacteroidota > Bacteroidia > Flavobacteriales > Flavobacteriaceae > Flagellimonas > Flagellimonas cixiensis. The sequence goes on along the minus strand of NZ_CP169639.1, from coordinate 744,807 downwards.
AGGTCTTGTGCAAGTTCAAGTGGCATACGTCGGCTCCAATGGTAGCGGGGTTGGTCAATCCAACCTGTGCATTCATGTTGGCGCCATCCATGTACACTTGTCCACCGTTATCATGAATCAATTTGGTGATTTGTTTGATGGAAGATTCAAAAACACCATGGGTAGATGGGTAAGTGACCATCAATGCCGCGAGATTTTCAGCATGTTTGATGACTTTATCTTCCAAATCGGCCATGTCGATATTTCCATTCTCGTCGGTTTTGGTCACCACTACTTTCATGCCAGCCATAACCGCAGATGCCGGGTTGGTCCCGTGCGCAGAAGCTGGAATAATGCAGATATTACGGTGTCCTTGACCACGAGATTCGTGATAAGCACGAATCACCATAAGTCCGGCATATTCACCTTGAGCCCCAGAATTAGGTTGTAATGAAGTTGCTGCAAAACCTGTGATTACATTCAATTGCTCTTCCAGAGATTTCAGAACTTCTTGGTAGCCCTGTGCTTGTTCCAAAGGAACAAAGGGGTGGATATTGCCCCATTGCGGCCAGCTCAACGGTAGCATTTCAGAAGCGGCATTCAATTTCATGGTACAACTTCCCAAAGAAATCATGGATTGGTTCAATGCCAAATCCTTACGCTCCAATTTTTTGATGTAGCGCATCAGTTCAGTTTCGGAATGATACGAACTGAAAACTTCGTGCTCCAAATAAGGTGCAGTTCGTTGAAGGGAAGTTGGGATTACTTCATTTACATTACCTTCAAAAGAAATTTCGTCCGTATTGTCTTGAGAAACGATAAAACAAGAAAGCAATAGCTTTAAATCTTCTTCGGAAGTAGCTTCATTCAAAGAAATAGAAACAGTTTCGTTGTCAATATAATTCAGGTTGATTTCTCGGCTCTCACAAACTTCTTTCAACTTGTCTATGTTGCCAACTTTTACCCTGATGGTATCAAAATAAGCCGAGTTGAGTTGCTTCAAACCAATAGATTCCAGTCCTTTGGCCAATAATTTGGCCGATGTGTGAACTTTATTGGCAATAAATTTCAATCCTTCCGGACCGTGATAAACGGCATACATTCCAGCCATGACAGCCAATAACACCTGAGCTGTACAAATGTTGGAAGTGGCTTTGTCCCTTTTAATATGCTGCTCTCTGGTTTGAAGCGCCATACGCAAGGCACGATTGCCATCGGTGTCTTTGGTTACCCCGATAATTCTACCGGGAATATTTCTTTTGTATTCTTCTTTAGTGGCAAAAAAGGCGGCGTGTGGCCCACCATAACCCAATGGAATTCCAAAACGTTGTGTGGTTCCCACTACTGCATCAACACCCCATTCACCGGGAGGAGTAAGCATTACCAAACTCAAAATATCGGCGGCAACCGCTACCTTGATGTCGTTTGCCTTTGCATTTTCTACAAAGGAGGCATAATCGTGAACCTGACCGTGCTTTCCTGGGTATTGCAACATGGCACCATAAAAATCATTGGTGAAATCAAAAGCTTCATGATTCCCCACCACTAACTCTATACCTAAAGGTATAGCGCGGGTTTCCAGTAGGCTCAATGTTTGGGGCAATATTTCTTCGGAAACAAAGAACTTACATACGTTTTCTTTTTTCTGTGGGCGGCTACGCAATTCAAACAACATGGTCATAGCTTCCGCAGCAGCGGTGCTTTCATCCAAAAGGGATGCGTTGGCGATTTCCATTCCCGTAAGGTCACTTACCATGGTCTGGAAATTCAACAAAGCCTCCAACCTGCCTTGTGCAATTTCTGCTTGGTAGGGGGTGTAAGCTGTATACCATCCCGGGTTTTCCAAAATATTACGTTGGATTACCGAAGGAGTCAGCGACTCGTGATATCCTAAACCGATGTAGGTTTTGAATATTTTGTTTTTTTGGGCCAATCCTTGCAGATGTTTCAGGAATTCGTGTTCGGGAACGCCTGTGGGAAGGTCCAATGATTTTTTAAGTTTAATGTCGTCTGGAATGGTCTCGTAGATGAGCTGGTCCAAATTCTCGACCCCAATGGTTTGTAACATTTGGGGCATGTCTTTTTCTGTTACGCCAATGTGTCTGGCGGCAAAAACCTCTGTGTTCATGTTCAATCCAATAAAGTGCACAAAATTAGGGATTAATTCGATGAAAATGGGCAATTTTGAAGGACACTGAATCAAAGTTGTTAACCAGCAATTAACCTTAGCCGTTTTAAGAAAGTTTTTCTTCCATGCGAACCTTAAAAGCCTTGTTCGATTTTTATCTCGATGCCAGTATTCATGTGGCATTATCGGTTTTGGCCATGGCGGGGGTCACTTTTCATTTTTTGGGGACGTTCTCCGATTTGAACTTGTTGGGCTTTATTTTTTTTAGTGTAATTGTGTGCTACAATTTTATAAAGTATGGGGTAGAGGCGTACAAATACATTATTGTATCGAATGCTTATCACAAAGTGATTCAGATTTTCAGCTTTATCTCATTTGTTTTTGCCCTCTATTTTTTGGTTCAGCTAAAACAGGAAATTTGGGTGGCAACCATCATTTTGGGCATTTTATCTGCACTCTATGCGGTTCCCTTGTTGCCGAGAGCTAAAAACCTAAGGAATTTGGCGGGTTTAAAAGTATATATCGTGGCATTTGTGTGGGCTGGGTTTACAGTGCTATTGCCTGTGATTGATGCCGATTTGCCTATAAATTGGGACTTTTGGGTGTCTTTTGTACAGCGATTTTTGTTGGTTTTGGTATTGATTATTCCCTTTGAGATTCGAGACATGCAATGGGATGATAAGGGACTGAGAACATTGCCTCAAGTGCTTGGCGTGCCCAATACAAAAAAGTTGGGCGTAGTTTTAACTGTTTTATTTTTCTTGTTGACTTTTTTAAAAGATGAGGTGCACCAGTTAGAGGTGGAATTTAGATTGGTGCTTTGCCTGGTTTTGAATTTGGTCCTATGGTCTGGAAAAAAAATCTACACCCAATATTTTGTCCCTTTTTGGGTGGAAGCCATCCCTATTTTTTGGTTCTGTTTGTTTTGGGGAGTGGAAAACTATTTTTAAAGGTTTTTCTCTAAATCCTTTTTCATTTTTTCCTTATCCTCTTTGGAAAGTACCGTAAGTCCGGCACGATCGCATAGGGAAGTAAGTTCACTGTTTTTTTTGGAGTATTTTTTGCACGTTTTGCAGTACAGCAAATGTAGGCGGAGTTTAAAGATTTCCCACCAGCCTGCTTCTTCGTATTGTGATTTATCGCAGATGCCTGAAGCCTCGTCACATGTAATCTTCATTTCTAAAACCAATTTTCATTTAAACAACCCATTAAAGCCGTTCTTGCCCTATGGATCATTACCCAAAGGTTGGACGGATTAATTCCCAGTTCATTACAAACATCTTCTGTGCTCATATCTTGAATGGTCTTCATTTTAAAGACCAAGGCCTGTTTTTCTGGTAATTTGGAAATACAATCTTGAATGGCCATTCCCAATTCTTCATTTTCCATTACGTTATCACCATCTTTACTAAATGGGTCTGCCACTTGTTGTTCCAACCAATCCCCTTCGGCATCTGTATCTGAGCTATAGCTCATCCGCACCTCTGCTTTTCCCTTTTTGGAATTGCTTTTTCGATAATGGTCTATTACTTTTCGCTTTAAAATGGATACCAACCAGGTGCGTTCCGCAGCATCGCCCTTAAAGTTTTTGGAAGAATTAAGGCCCGCCATAAATGTCTCCTGAACCAAATCTTTGGCAATCTCCGCATCACTCACCCTTCCAACTGCATAGTTGAAAAGATAATCTGCATGTTGGTCTACCCAATTTTCTGGATGTAGTTGGTGTTTTGCCATTTTCAATCAGTGATTCCCAAATGTAATTTTTTTAATCGAATGAGTGTTTTTTTCGTTTAAAAAGGTGTTAGACGTACCTGGATTTTAATACTTACATCAGTAGCTGTTTTTTTTATTCCTTGACTTCTAAAAGTCCAGCACGTTCCAACAAAGCATCAATATTTGGCTCTGCCCCTCTAAACCTTTTGTACAATTCCATGGGGTTTTCAGTTCCTCCTTTGGAAAGCACATTGTCTTTGAATTTACTGGCGATTTCACGGCTAAAAATGCCATTTTCCTTAAAGTAAGAGAAGGCATCGGCGTCCAAAACCTCTGCCCACTTATAGCTATAATAGCCCGAAGAATATCCGCCTTGGAAAATATGGGAAAATGCGGTGCTCATACAAGTTTCAGGGGTTTCTGGGAACAAGTTGGTACTTGCAAATGCCTCCACTTCGTATGCTTTAACATCTTTGATGTTCGTTGGGTCAGTTCCATGCCAAGCCATATCCAAAAAGCCAAAGCTCAGTTGTCTTACCGTAGCCATTCCTTCTTGAAAATTTGACGATTCTTTAATTTTTTCAACCAATTCCATCGGAATCAACTCTCCGGTTTCATAATGGAATGCAAAAAGTTCCAAAGCCTCTTTTTCGTAACACCAATTCTCCAAAACTTGACTAGGCAATTCCACAAAATCCCAATACACTGATGTTCCAGAAAGACTAGGATAGGTGGTGTTGGCCAGCATACCGTGCAATGCATGTCCAAATTCATGGAAGAGGGTGGTCACTTCGTTAAAGGTCAATAGAGACGGTTTTTTACTGGTGCTGCGCGTAAAGTTGCAGACATTTGAGATATGTGGCCTGCTGTTGGTACCGTTTAAGGTGTATTGTGGTTTGAAAGAAGTCATCCAAGCGCCACCTCGTTTACCTGCTCTTGGGTGAAAATCAGCATAAAAAAGTGAGATGAAGTTTTCTTGCTCATCGTACACCTCAAAAGTTTTTACCTCTTCGTGGTATTTATCTATGGTCTGGACTTCTTTGAAATGGAGTCCGAACAATTTTTCAGATACTTTAAAAACCCCATTGATCACATTTTCCAGTTTAAAATAGGGCTTCAGTTTTTCATCATCCAAATTGAAGAGTTTTTGTTTCAATTTTTCGGAATAATAGGCACTGTCCCATTTTTCCAAACGATCGATACCGTCCAATTCCTTTGCAAACTCCTCTAAGGTTGTATATTCCTTTTCAGCTGCAGGTTTGGCTTTGACAAGCAATTCATTTAAAAACTCAAGTACTTTTTCAGGTGTTTCGGCCATACGTTCTTCCAATACAAAATGGGCATGGGTGGCATAACCCAATAAATTGGCACGTTCAAAACGCAGGTTGACAATTTTAAGGATGTTTTCTTGGTTGTCGAACTGGTTGTTGTGGAAACCTTTGCTCCCAAATGCCAAGGCAAGTTCTTTACGTAATTCCCTGTTTTCGGCATATTTCATAAAAGGAATATAGCTCGGGTAGTCCAAAGTAATCAACCAACCCTCTTTTCCTTTTGATTCGGCCAAATGTGCTGCGGCTTCTTTTTCACCTTCGGGAAGTCCTTTAAGGTCCTCTTCGTTGGTCAACAAAAGTTCAAACGCATTGGTCTCTGCCAAAACGTTCTCGCCAAAAGTCAATTTTAGTTTAGACAGTTCAGCGTCGATTTCACGAAGTCGTTTTTTATCGGCTTCGTTCAAATTCGCTCCGTTTCTGCTAAAACTTTTGTATTTCTTATCCAAAAGGGTGGCTTGCTCTGGCGAAAGTTCAATTGAATCCCTGTTTTCGTAAACTGTTTTTATACGTTGAAACAAAGCTTCGTTCAGGGTAATGTCGTTACCAAACTCGGATAATAAGGGGGAAACTTCCTGCGCAATTTTTTGAATCTCCTCATTGGTTTCTGCTGAATTCAAATTGAAAAACACACTGGAAATTCGGTCCAATTGCTGTCCTGCAAAATCTAAGGCCACCACCGTATTTTCGAAAGTAGGTTCCTCTGGATTTGAGGTAATATCGTCTATTTCCTTTTTTGCATCTTCAATGGCTTGAAGAAAAGCCGGTTTAAAATGTTCGTTTTTTATTTTAGAGAATGGAGCTTCATTAAAAGGCTCCAATAATGGGTTGTTCATGCGTTGTTGCTTTTAGTATTTAAATATGCGATGACCGAAGTGGTGAGGAAAATGGTAAAGGAAACAATTAGTGAGAAAAAAGCAGCGGTTATAAATGCAAAGTTTCTTCCTGTATCGCTTGTTGCTTTATTCTGGGCACGTATGGCCTCCTCAGTGACTTCAGCACCATCAATAAATCCATTGTTGTCAAGATCAAAACTTTTGGCATTTTCCAAAATAAATTCCCACCGAATTTCAATCACAATCAATAAAAGGGTATAGAGGAAAAAATTCAAAAGGACAGATTTCCAAATCCTCTTTAAAAGAGGGGTGTTCATTTTTATTCTTATCAGTCCCAGTACTGAAACAGCACAAATTCCAATTAAGATGCCAATCTGATTATAGCTCATGGCAACTTTTGGTTTTTAAAAGTTTTTTTTGACTTCTTCGGCGCCTTTGATCACTTTTTCTTTAAGCCCTTCCTTATAGGCTTCAATTTTTTCCAACACCTCAGAATTTGCACTTCCAATGATTTGTGCAGCTAAGATACCGGCATTTTTTGCGCCGTTCAAGGCAACTGTGGCTACCGGAACTCCTCCGGGCATCTGCAATATGGAAAGAATTGAATCCCAACCATCAATGGAGTTGCTGCTTTTTACAGGCACTCCAATTACAGGGAGTGGCGACATGGATGCAACCATACCGGGTAAGTGCGCTGCCCCACCAGCACCTGCGATTATTACTGCAAAACCATTTTTGTGGGCATTTTTACTGAAATCGAACAGTTTTTCGGGGGTTCGGTGGGCGGAAACAATATCCACTTCCACCGCAATGGAAAAACTTTTCAATATATCGATGGCATCTTGCATAACGGGAAGATCACTTGTGCTTCCCATGATCACGGCTACTTTGCTCATAATGTTATTTACTTACAACGTTGATGGTTTCTTTTACTTTTTGCGCCATTGCACGGGCTTTGACCATGTCTTCATCTACAATGGTTACGTGCCCCATTTTACGGAATGGGCGTGTTTGTCTTTTACCGTAAATGTGTGGAGTAACCCCGTCCATGGCCAAAATTTCTTCCATGTTTTCATAGACCACATCACCGGTATGACCTTCGGCGCCCACCAAATTTACCATTATTCCGGCCACTTTACTTTCTGTTTTACCTAAAGGTAATCCCAGAATTGCCCTAATGTGCTGTTCAAATTGATTGGTGTAACTGGCTTCTATGCTGTAATGTCCACTGTTATGAGGTCTTGGAGCCACTTCGTTTACCAATATTTGGTCGTCTTGGGTCTGGAACATTTCCACGGCCAATAACCCTATTTGTTTCATTTCTTCGGAAACTTTTAGTGCAACTTCTTGTGCTTTTTTGGCAACTTTTTCATCAATTCGAGCAGGGCAGATAACGTACTCTACTTGATTGGCCTCTGGGTGAAATTCCATTTCCACCACGGGATAGGTAACCACGTCTCCTTTGGTGTTTCGGGCTACGATTACGGCCAATTCATTTTTAAAGTTGACCAGTTTTTCGGCAATACATTCCACATTCGGAAGATCTTTAAGGTCTTCCATTTTGCGGACTACTTTAACGCCTTGGCCATCGTATCCAAACTGTGCACTTTTCCATACAAAGGGAAATTCCAATCCTCCATTGTGGACGCTGTCTTCAATTTCTGAGGTATAAGCAAACCGGGTGTAGGGAGAAGTAGGGATTCCATGGTCCGTGTAAAACAGTTTTTGAGTGGCCTTGTTCTGTATGGTTCGTAAGGTTTTTGTGGGCGGATAGACTTTTTTTCCTTCGTGCTCCAATTTTTCAAGAGCATCCAGGTTTACGTTTTCTATTTCTATGGTGAGCACGTCCACATCTTTCCCAAAATTGTAAACGGCATCAAAATCCATCAAACTACCTTCTATAAATTCGTTGCAAGCAATCTTGCAAGGAGCTTCAGGGGAAGCATCCATTACCTTGGTGTAAATGTCCCATTTTCGGGTTTCATAGAGCATCATTTTGCCCAGTTGTCCACCTCCTAAAATACCTAATTTAAAATCTGAAGAAAAAAATTGCATTGCTCTGCTAATTGGAATGATTGCAAAAATACATGAATTCCACGAAGCTATAAAAGAACACTGGGTATAGCACCCTGAAAAATGCTATCTTTGCCAACCGACCATAACTGGAAAACATTGATAAAGCTTCACGACAAAACATTCAAACCTTATTTGAAAGAAGAGCAGATTCTTGCCGCCATCGATAAAATGGCCAAAGAAATTGCAAAGGACTACAAAGATGAGGTGCCTCTTTTTGTGGGGGTACTCAACGGGGCTTTTATGTTTGTTTCCGATTTTTTAAAGGCCTACCAATACCCATGTGAAGTGTCTTTTGTGCGATTGAGCTCGTATCAAGGGCTTACTTCTACGGGCATTGTGGAAACCCTGTTGGATGTTCCCGAAGAGTTGGAAGGTAAAAGCGTCATTATTTTGGAAGATGTAGTGGATACGGGGCGCACTTTGAAGCAACTTGTTCATCTGTTTTCCAACACCAATGTAAAAGAGTTTAAAATCGGAGCCCTTTTTTATAAAGCCGAAGTGTACAATGGAGAATATGCCATTGATTATGTAGGCTTGGAAATTCCGGATGATTTTATTGTTGGCTATGGTCTGGATTATAACGAACAGGGCAGAAATCTTAGAGAAGTTTACCAATTAAATAAAGCTGATATGATCAACCTAGTGCTTTTTGGCAAGCCTGGAGCAGGAAAAGGTACCCAAGCAGGGTTTTTAAAAGAAAAGTATGACCTAAAACACATTTCTACAGGTGATGTGTTCCGTTACAACATTAAAAACGGAACCGATTTGGGGAAATTGGCAAAATCATACATTGACAAAGGAGATTTGGTGCCCGATGAGGTAACCATCGATATGTTGAAGGCCGAAGTGGAGAAAAATCCAGATGCGGCAGGTTTTATTTTTGATGGTTTCCCAAGAACCGAAGCACAAGCAGAGGCATTGGACAATTTCTTGGAGTCCAAGGATATGAAAGTGAACGCTACCATTGCTCTTGAAGCAGAGGATGATATTTTGGTGGCCCGTTTATTGGAAAGAGGTAAAGTGAGTGGACGTTCCGACGATCAAGACGAAAGCAAAATCCGCAATCGTTTTGATGAGTACAACCAAAAAACAGCGCCTTTGAAAGCCTACTACGACAAACAAGGCAAGTTTCATTCCGTAAATGGAATTGGGGAAATAGATGAGATTACCGAGCGTTTGAGCAAGGTGATTGACTCCCTGTAATTAATTTCTACATAAAATTTTGATAGCATGACCGAGGGCAATTTTGTGGATTATGTAAAAGTGCATGTCTCTTCAGGAAACGGGGGTAAAGGTTCTGCGCATTTACACCGTGAAAAATATGTTGCCAAGGGTGGTCCCGATGGCGGCGATGGTGGTCGTGGCGGTCATGTGATCGTAAAAGGAAACAAAAACCTTTGGACCTTGGTCCATTATAAATTCAAAAAGCATTTTAAGGCGGGTCATGGGGAGCATGGCAGTAAAAACCGAAGCACAGGTGCCGATGGTACCGATGTGTATTTGGAAGTCCCTTTAGGAACCGTGATTCGGGATACAGAAACCAACAAAGTACTTTTTGAGATCACGGACGACGGAGAAGAAAAAATTTTGTTGGAAGGTGGAATGGGAGGCCGAGGCAATTGGCATTTTAAAAGTCCCACCAACCAAACCCCAAGATATGCCCAACCCGGTATTCCAGGTCAAGACAGTCATGTTACGCTAGAACTGAAAGTATTGGCCGACGTTGGCTTGGTCGGTTTTCCGAATGCAGGAAAATCTACATTACTTTCGGTAATGACTTCCGCCAAGCCCAAAATTGCTGATTACGAATTTACCACCCTAAAACCCAATTTGGGGATTGTTGAATATCGCGACTTCAAGAGCTTTGTGATGGCCGACATTCCGGGTATTATCGAAGGAGCCGCAGAGGGCAAAGGGCTAGGTCATTATTTTTTGCGCCATATTGAAAGAAATGCAACCCTTCTTTTTCTAATTCCTGCCGATAGCAAGGACATTAGTCAAGAATATGCCATTCTTTTGGATGAATTAAGACGGTACAATCCAGAATTGCTGGATAAAAACCGATTGATTGCCATTTCCAAATGCGATATGTTGGATGCTGAACTGATTCAAGAGATGAAAGAAGATATCCAAAACGATTTTGATGGTATTCCTTTCACCTTTATTTCTTCTGTAAGTGGTTTGGGTATCCAAGAGCTAAAAGATAAGCTCTGGAAGCTGATGAACGAATAAAGGGACTACGGAACCAATCCTCTAAAAATAATCCTTAATTTTAAGGGAAACACATATCCCATTTACCATGCGCTATTTACTATCCTTGGTGTTTGTTGTGTTGTTGGCTTCCTGTTCATCAACACGTGTAACCTACGATTATGACAAAGAGGTGGATTTTTCCAGCTACGTTACCTATAATTACTTTTCCGATATGGAGTCTGGTTTAAGTCAACTCGACGAAAAAAGATTGTTGAATATTCTGGATTCCACGCTAAAGGTTCGTGGCTATCGATTGGCCGAAGAACCCGATTTTCTTGTCAACATCTTAAGTGGTGAATTTCGCAGTGCTCCAAAAAGTTCTGTAGGTGTTGGCATTGGCGGGGGTGGTGGAAACGTTGGTGGCGGTATTTCGTTGGGCGTGCCAATCGGCAATTCTGGAATTCAGCGCAGTATTCAATTTGATTTTGTGGATGCCCAGCGCGATGCCTTGATTTGGCAGGCCATAACTGAAAGTGGATACCGGGACAATGCCTCGCCCAGTGTGCGTGAACGAAATTTGGAAGCTTTGGTGAAAAAGGTGTTTTCTAAGTTTCCTCCTGTGAATAAGTGATTCTTTTTCAATAGGTTTACCGTTCAAGATAACGGAATTACCACTCATCATAATTGCCTTCATAAGTCGCTAGAGCTCATATACATTTGTTTCATCAAACAATTAAAACAAACGTTATGATCGCACTGGCCAAATTTCTCATCACTATATTAGTTAGTATTCTTTTATAATAAAGAGTTGTTAAACCATCTTAAAACAGACATCATGAAAAAATTGAATACCTCACAGAAAATTGTTTTGGTGCTGGGCGTTGTTCTTGTTGCCATTTCAATTTTCGGTAAATTGAACCACTGGGCATACGGAAGCTATTTCCCTATTTTTTATGCAGGCATTAGCATGTCATGGATCGCATTTTTGCCTCAAACCAAAAAATGCAACAATCCCTTTAAAAAGAAGCAGGTTCAAACTTCTAAATAAATTGGCAAGTACCCTTTAGGGTGTGGAAATACATGAAACTGAACAAAAAAAACAGGAATACCGCATTTTGGACCCTTCAGTTTATTGGCTGGGGGTTCATCAATTCAATTTCGATTTTTGTACCGCAAAATTTAAGTACGGAGCTTATTGTTTATTCGATTATTGCAGGTACGTTCATTGGAATATCATCAACATCCGTTTTGCGATGGTACCTTAAGCGATATGTTGAATTTGATTCCTTCGGACTAAAAGAGGTAGTAAAAATCTTGGTCTCTTCATTTTTGGCTGCAGTGCTATTTGGTGCCATGAATGTATTTTTTGGCTATTTGTACGTGAAATTTGGCCCGGAGATCACCGAGGTAGAGCGACATATGTTCGAGGCCTATGATAAATTTTGGATTCAAGTGTTGAATTCATTGTTTTTGGTCGGAGCCTGGACCATTACCTATTTGGTGATTAAACTTTTACTGAAGTTGAACCAAAATCGCATAGAGCGTCTGGAATTAAATTCAACTCTAAAACAAGCACAGCTCAATACATTAAAAGGACAGATCAATCCGCATTTTATGTTCAATAGCCTAAATAATATCAGGGGGCTAATGCTGGAAGATGTAGATAGGTCTAGGGAAATGCTCACCAAGCTTTCCGAGATCATGCGTTATTCTTTGACCAAAAACAATGTGAACGATATCCCAGTGCGTGAAGAACTGGAGGTGGTGGATAATTACATCGACTTATCTAAAATTCAGTTTGAAGACCGATTGGAATTCATCAAAGAAGTGGATGACAATACCTTAGATCTGAAGATTCCGCCCATGATCATACAACTATTGGTAGAGAATGCTGCCAAGCATGGCATTTCCAATCTTAAAAATGGAGGGCGAATTGTATTGAACATTAGCAAGTATAATGAGGAGTTGCTCATCGAAGTGAGAAATACAGGGAAACTGAAAATCACTAATGATTCCACGCAATTAGGATTGATCAACATAAAACAACGACTTAAATTGTTGTATGCTGATCGCGCATCATTTAATTTGGAGGAAATATCCGATGAAGTGGTAGCCCAGGTTAAAATTCCGTTGACATGAAAATCAAAGCTGTAATTGTTGAAGATTCGCGTTTGGCCCGTAACGAGCTGAAGCAGCTTATTAAGGAACATGCCGATTTGGAACTTATTGGAGAGGCCGGTAATGTGGACGATGGCTTTGAGCTCATTCAGTCGGAAAATCCTGATTTGTTGTTTTTGGACATCAATATGCCCGAAAAAGATGGTTTTGAGCTTTTGGAAATGTTGGATGAGGTGCCTATTACCATTTTTACCACAGCCTACGATGAGTATGCCATTAAATCTTTTGAGTATAATGCGTTGGATTATTTACTAAAGCCCGTTAGCCAGAAAAGGTTTGATATGGCTTTGGAAAAAGTCAGGGCTAAGTTATCCAATGTTCACAATCCTACTGATACCACTAAACGACTCTCATCGAACAGTCAAATATTCATTAAAGATGGAGAATCCTGTTGGTTGGTGAAGGTGTCGGATATTTCTATGTTTGAGATTGTTGGGAACTATACCCGTGTTTTTTTCGAGGATAAAAAACCAATGCTCTACAAATCTTTGAACCAAGTGGAAGAAAAACTTCCAGAAGACGCCTTTTTTAGAGCCAATCGTCAGCAAATTATAAACACCAATTATATTGAAAATGTGGTGCCGTGGTTCAATGGTAAATTAAAATTGACCCTGAGCAATGGGGAAGAAGTGGAAGTGTCGCGCCGACAATCCTATATTTTTAAGGATAAAATGAGCCTGTAATCCTAAAAGGATTTTAAGAGTCCGCCATCAATGGGAATATTGGTTCCCGTAATAAATGCTGCTTGGTCCGAAGCTAAAAACGCCACCAAATAACCATATTCTTTCGGGTCTCCGATTCGCTTCATGGGAACTTGCTCCTCCATATTATTGCGAACTTCATCCGGAGAAATTCCCAGTTTTTCAGCTTTTTTTACATTCAATTGCGCTATACGGTCGGTGTCAAAATAACCGGTCAAGGTATTGTTTACAGTAATGCCGTCTTTGGCCACATCATAGGCCAAACTTTTGCCCCAGGTGACAACCGCAGCTCGTATCGTATTTGAAAGTGCCAAATAATTTAGGGGCTCTTTCACCGAAATGGAGGCAATATTGATAATCCTGCCCCATTTTTTTGCCTGCATGTGTTTTAAGGCCAATTCTGTGGTAAAAACTACCGATTTAAAAAGTAAATCGAATGCTTCTTGGTAATCGGAAACTTCTTTTTCCAAAGCACCACCTGCTTGTGGGCCTTGGGTGTTGTTCACTAAAATATCTACAGTATTTGACTTGAAATAGTCCGAAATTTTGCTTTGAAAAGCATCAAATTCTGAAAAATCAACTGCCAAATATTGGTGTTTTTGCCCTTGGGAACTATCCATTTCTTGGACAAGGACTTGCATTCGTTCCTCATTTCTGGCCATGAGGGTAACATTGGCACCGCTTTCAGCCAATTGTCGTGCAATGGCTTCTCCGATTCCTTTACTACTGCCTCCGACCAGGGCATTTTTTCCTAAAAGAGAAATATTCATAATTATCTGTATTCTTCTCGAACTGGGCTAAAAATGTCCATCAATTTGCAAGGGGTCAATGCTTTTCCACTATGTGGAACATTGGAAGGAATTACAACCACATCTCCCGGTTTGTAAATTGCTGTTTTTCCATCGAGTGTAAATTCAAAAGAACCTTCCACTACATGCATAATTTGTTCGTGGATATGATGATGTTCGGGTACTTCGGCATCTTTTTCTACCTCCCAAAACACCCAACTCATTTGATCACCGTGAACCAATTTTCCATGGTATCCGGGAATGATTTCTTTCGAGGCAATATCGGCTAAATTCATTGTTTTCATATTTAAAGCCAAGTTAATGATTAATCAGCAGGTTTGATGGTTTGCTTTGGATGGTGCATTGCCTATTTTTGAAGATCAAACAAAATTCATGCAGATACACTTTATAGGAGTTGGAAGTAAGCGAATGACCAATTTGGCAATAACCATGTGCAATTTAGGCCACCAAGTGACCGTCAGTGATTTAAAATTTGAACATGTTACGGAATCTTTGTTGAAGTCCAATAATTTGTTTCCTAGTGAATTGGGGTGGTTTCCTGATAAAATTCACAAAAAATTAAATGCGGCGGTTTTTGATTCCGGGGTAACCTTGGATAATCCAGAATTGCAAAGAGCCGAAGAATTGGGTATCAAAATATTGTCTTTTGCTGAATTCTTGTTTGAGCAAATGCAGCACAAAACACGGGTTGTAATAGCCGGTTCTGGACGAAACGTAGTGGCGCAAATGATTTTGCACGTGTTGGAATTTAATGATAAGACCGTTGATAGTTTTTTACATGATAAATTACAGCTTTCCGAAGCAAATGATTTTATTGTTTTGACCGGCAGTGACGCTTCAATGGCTGCCTTTGATTTAAAACCTGAATTTGAAATATATCAGCCCAATATTGCCCTTTTAAGCGGTATGGAAACAAATGATTCAACTGAAAAGTTTCAAACTTTTGTAGATGGGATTGTAAAAGGGGGGAGTATCACGTTTAACGAAGAAGACCCTCAGGTTAAGAGTATTGTGGAAACCACCGAAAATCCAATACGCAAATTTCCGTACACCACTCCAGATTATAGCGAAGCGGATGGAGTTCTTTATTTGGATACCCCGGATGGAGAAATGCCATTGGAAATTACAGGAGAAACCAATTTAAGCTATTTAGCGGGTACAAAATGGATTTGTCAGCAAATGGGCGTTGACGAAGAGGACTTTTACGATGCCATGGCAACCTTTACTTTGGCATAGCTTTTTTTTGAAGCGCAATTTTCAACGGAAATTGACAGTGATAGAGCATTTGTCCAACCTTCATTTTTCCCCATTGTCTTTCAGAATCCTCCGTTAATGAATGCATTCTAGCAACTATTTCTTCATAAGCTTCGGCACTGAAAAGGGATTTCATAATGAATGGTTTATAGTGAAAACTACATAAAATTATTCTTCTATCTTTAGGCCATGCAAGAAAAACTAGCTTCCTTTTCCATTAAAAATTGGGCAGACGATGACCGTCCGAGAGAGAAATTGGTACAGAAAGGAAGTTTTGCACTTTCTGATGCCGAATTGATTGCGATTTTGATTGGTTCTGGAAGCAAGGATGAAAGTGCGGTTGATCTTTCTAAACGCATTTTGGCCTCGGTGGAGCATAACCTAAACGAAGTAGGGAAGCTATCCGTTAACCAATTAATGCGCTTTAAGGGCATTGGTGAGGCCAAAGCGGTAACCATTGCCGCTGCGTTGGAAATCGGAAGGAGGCGTAGGGGAGAGGATACCAAAAAAATCACCAAAATTACCAGCAGTCATGATGCCTTTGAATTGCTTTATCCATTGATAGGGGAGCTACAACATGAAGAATTTTGGATTGTGTACCTCAATAATTCAAACAAAGTGATTCACAAATCCCAATTGAGCAAAGGAGGGATAACGGGCACGCTGGTTGATGTTAGGCTGGTATTAAAACAGGCACTTGAATTAGGGGCTGTAGGTATTATTTTGGCCCATAACCACCCATCTGCATGATTGTCAAATGTACTAAATTAAATGTTTGATGTTTTGAATAGTTGTTTTTGTGTAGATTCTTCAAGATTAATGCAGGATGGAAAATATGATTTGTTCATAAGAATGTAAATAATTCCTTGATTTTAGAAGACTTTAACTAGAATGTTTTTTTGCTGAAAATGGTATTTTTGAAAAAATGAGATTTAATTAAATGGTGTTAAGATATTCTACTTTAAGAAAAGATATAGGTATTGATAATATTAATGGGGAGGCTCAAAATTTTGCATTTCTTACGCATTATCTACATAATAAAAGTTATAAAATATCTGACACATATCGATTAACCGCTGAACAATTCTACAATTCTATTGAGGGTTCTCCAATCCCAGAAATTCAATGGGATGTGCCGTTCCCAAGTCCAAAGAATCCAGATTTTACTTTTATAGATTTATTTGCAGGTATTGGGGGATTCAGGATTCCTTTTCAAGAAATAGGAGGGAAATGTGTTTTTTCCTCGGAGTTTAATTCTCATGCTCAAAGAGCGTATGAACTTAATTTTGGTGAAGTCCCTTTTGGGGATATTACAAAATTAGACTTGAACCTAGTACCTGAACATGATGTACTCTGTGCGGGTTTCCCTTGTCAACCATTTAGCATTTCGGGGAAATTAAAGGGCTTTGAAGATACACGTGGCACATTAATATATCATATTTTTAAAATAATTGAAAAGCGAAAACCAAGTGTAATCCTTCTCGAAAATGTCAAACATCTAGTATACCATGATAAGCGAAGAACTTTAAGTACCATAGTAAAACATTTAGAGGAGTTAGGTTATAAAGTTTCTAAGAAAGTTCTTAATGCATCGGACTTCGGAGTTCCACAAAATAGGGAACGAATTATTATAATTGGGCATAAGAAAAAGGAGTTTGATTTTTCTAAAATTGAGAAGCAGCCTAGACCTGTTTTAAAGGACTTTTTAGATGTGGAGAATGATTTTGAGTATCTAAATGAGCCTTATACTATTCTTAAAGACATGAAGTTGCAGGATTCTGGTTTAATCTTTGCAGGTTATAGGAATAAATCCATTCGAGTAGCAGGAGTAAGGCCTAACACCAAACACTTATCAAGAGTTCATAAGCAACCAAATAGAATTTATTCTACAGAGGGCGTACACCCTGCCTTGCCTTCGCAAGAGTCCGCAGGAAGATTTTGGATATGGGATAACAATAAGGTGAGAAAATTGACAATTCAAGAGTGTTATAGAATTATGGGGTTTCCAGATAAATTTAAATTCATCGAACAAAAAGGTGAGTTATATAAACAAATTGGTAATTCTGTTGCTGTTCCCATGATTAAGGAAGTAGGTAAGCAAATAAAAGAACAGTTAATAAGTACAAAAAAATCAAATGACACCAGACAATTTATTACAGTATGAGTATGATAGGGCAATGAAAATTGTTGGTTCAGATGATTTCATAAAATCTTCTTTACAAAAAAACATTACTGAACGGTTAGACTTTATTCTAAGTAAGTCTGAATCCTCAAAGGCTGTGATGACCGTAATTCTTACAAGCATTGTTTACAAAATCCTTAACCCTGCTCAAGATATTAGGAATCATCAGGCTAGTATTGCAGGTGGATATTCTGGAAGAACGTTCGACACTAATCATATTACTCCATTTCTTAAAAGTGTAAAATTTCCTTCGATGGCCGAAAGTGGTTGGCTTACTAGGTCGCTTGAGCAAAAAGTTCCTTATGATGAATATTATTCAGGCGCAATTCGACCTTCGGAATTAAAAGAAGCATTTATAGAGATTATTGACTTTATTGAAAATGGGAGCGAGCAAGTTGAATGCTTAAATTACCTGTTTCAAGGATTAATTCTTCAAAGAAATAAACAGGAGATTGATTTAGCAAAGCCTGTTGATTTACCAATAGCAACTATTATAGAATTGTTGAGGAAGCACTTTTACACCAAATATAGTGCTGATGGTGCTTCACGCCTTCCTGTATTAGCACTATATGCAGCGTACTCCTGTTTGATTAAAGAAGCTAAAAGGTTTGATGGCAAGACTCTTTGTAATATCGAAAGCCACACTTCGGCAGATACGAGAAGCGGTAGAATTGGTGATATAGATATTGTGGATGAAAACGGAAAGGCTTTTGAAGCGGTTGAAGTAAAGCATGATATTCCAATTACTGCTCAATTGGTACGTGATGCATTTGAAAAATTCAAAACTACCCAAGTTAAAAGGTATTACCTTTTGTCAACAGCCGATATTAATAGTGCCGAGGCAAAAAATATTGACAAGGAGATTGAAAGAATCAAAAATATTCATGGTTGTAACGTGATTGCCAATGGATTAATTCCATCGTTGAAATATTATTTAAGGCTTCTTGAAGAAACTTCTGATTTCATTGAAGCCTATGTAAACCTTTTGGAAGTGGACACAGCCTTAAAGTTTGAGCATAAGAAAATGTGGAATGATATCATTTCAAGCATGTAGGTTTTTGTTTTAATTCAATTCAACCAAGCAAGATTAATATTATCAAAAGGGATGGACAAAATTGAATATTCAAAACTTAATGCTAGACAGAAAGAAACATTCAATTTCCAAAAAGTATCTGCGGTTCTTGCCGATTATGGCTTTGCCACTATTAAGCTAAATGATGACTGGCAAGGAGCGGATTTTATTGCACAGCATATTGATGGTGAAACATATTTGAAAATTCAACTAAAAGCTAGATTGACTTTGGCAAAAAAATATTGTGGCAAAGAACTCTATGTCTGTTTTCCCCATAAAGAGGAGTGGTATTTATATAGCCATGATAGCTTGTTGCAGGACTTTACAGAAAGGTTTAGTGAATCTATGATTAAATCTAAGTCATGGGTCGAGGGTGGCGTTTATACTTGGAAACATTTAAGTAAGGAAATAGAGCAATTGTTGATGCCAATGAAACTCTAAACTAATTCAAGAACAAATCCTTTACCTCAACTCCTAGGGCTTTGGCAAGCCTTCCCAACGTTGCAATACTACTATTTAATTGACCATGTTCAATTCTATAAATCTGGGATTTGGTGGTATCTGCCCTAAGTGCCAACTCATCTTGGGATATTCCAAGTTCATTCCTGAATTGCTTTACCCTTTCTGCAACACGGTCTATAAGTTTTTGGTCATCTGCTGTTAGCTTTATCCGCACATGGCAATATGACCAATTAATGATTCTTTATTGTAAGCATTAATGCATACTAACTTGAATTTTAAACCGTTCTAGCATTGAATGAAATTCAAATAGTGAAATGAAAAAGTATTTGTTTTTGCTGCCAATTTTCTTAGGTACAAACCTCATACTCTCTCAAACATCTTTTATCACAGGTTTTAATAAGGGATGGAAAGAGGGTTATTGTTACAATCAAATTGGCTGTGAAGCACCAGTTGCGCCAGTTGCGCCAGTACCTACAGCATCCGAAAGTAGCGATAACTATAAAGATGGCTACAATAGAGGGTTTCAGATGGGTCTGGACAAAAAAAGGAGCAATTCAACATCCTCAAATAATTCAGGTGTTGGGGCAGGTACACCCACGAAAGCAGTTACTACCGATTTTGGGAGTATAACGCAACAGGGATTAAGTGGTTTTGGTAACGCTAGGATGAATGAATGGCAGAACATGAGACAAAGAAGGCTTTTAAAGTACCTGAATAGCCCAACAAAAAAAACAACAATAAAACTATATAGGGCAAATAAGGTATTGGGATTGCCTTATGATGAAGGTATAGCCTCTGAACACTTTTGGAAGTGGGTATCTAAAAAGCTATAAGCTACTTCTATAATACACAAAAGGATGACTCTATGAATGGAAATGAAGCTAGGGTAATGTGGCTGCGGGATAATATTATTTTAGAGCAGAAAAGGAAATCCAACCAATACAGGAATCAAAAAAAATACCAACGCTTTGGCTACCTTTTTTTAGCATTGACACCAATTTCTGTGTTCTTTATACTATTATTAAAATTGAATAATTCCAACCTTGACATAGATAATGCAAATATCTATTCAGATTATCAAAATTCATTTTTTGGGTGGGTTCATGGAGGACTTTTAGTACTATTTATATACTTAGGTTTTAAATATTTGGGCAGGGCAAATTCTTTGGAAGCCGAAATGAACTACCAAATCGAAAATGAACTATACACAACATCCTATGAAGCCTTGGAAGGTGATACGACAATAATTAATAATCTCACCAAGGATTATTATATGAAGCTGTCAGATGGGGAGTTAGAGGAATGTTTTAGAAAGAATGTTCAAAATGGTTTAAAGGGTAGCCATGTTCAAAATCTCCATAACCTAGCATTACATGAGGTGTTGTTGGGACGATTTGGCTTTAGCCCCTATTTCATTGAGGAATATGATTTTAATGAGAAAACTATTGCACTTAGAAGGGGCAGATTGCCCACCATGCAGGGCAACAAATCTTTGGATGATTAGGGAGTTGAGGTAACAACCTATATTTTACCCCACCCACTTTAAAGGGAAAACGAATATTATTGCTACCCCCCATTCAAATTTGTAAAAAGAGGGCAAATCGTTTCTCTGGCATAAATCACTATCACGAACAATCGAACTAATAATTGTGGTCAAATCCAAATCAATCTATTGATTTTACGTTATTTACTTGGAGAGAGACGGCAACATCTGTCAACTATCTTAGTACTCTATAAAGTACCTAAATTCCCTCCTTCAAGATTTATTGTAAGATTCTCATAATCAATATATTATAAGGATTTTGATTGTTGACATTCCCATGACAGCGCAATAGTGCCAATTAGTTCAGTCTGTTTTGATTTTCATCACATAATCATGTGAATCTAAGACATCTTTTAAAACCTTTTCTACTTGTTCCTTGTTATCTGATTGGAAAATGATGGAATCATGCTTGCTAATTGCCATTATTTCCATGTCATATAGTTTGGTCAACACGCCATCAATATAAATTTCCGATTCCTTTTTCTGCATTGAAATGGATAGTTGCCTATAGCCATGTTTAGACTTAAAACTGTCGATATGTCTAATTGTTTCGGGGTACATTTTTGATAAGGCTTTCTTCGATTTGTTATTGTAGATTTCTTGTGAGTAGATAACTTTCAAAATCTCCTTCTTGCTCTTTTCTCTATCCCAACCCTGTTTCTCTGCAACTTTATCATAGAGAACACCATTAATGGCATGAGAAACAAACCCGTCCTTTACCTTATCCTTGATTAGGTTGGCCAGAATTGCGGGTTGGCTGTTGATGGCATCAATTTCAATAAGACCATTAGACCTTTTAATTTCGTTCATTAGGCCTTTAGGTAGGCTTGTGAAATTAGTGTCTAATCGGTTGTTTGTTGCGTTTCTATGGGCATATAGAGAACCACCTTGCAATTTCACCAGAGACCTTAACCATGCAATTTTTTTGTTGCCCCTCCTAACAGCATCTTCCTCTTTGGATAACTCATCAAATATCACTTTAAACAGGCTTTGGTAGTCCAATTTTAGGCTATAATAAAATCGTTGAAGTTCTTTAAAGTATTTGATGTCCTTTTTCTCATAGTAGTTTCTGTTCTTTACAATGATGGCTTTTTTTCCTAGACTTTCCCAGTCAATTCTCTCATCGGGAAATATTCTATAGTGAATCGATTTGCCAGTAACCGTACTCCAAGATTTGTCCGACTCGACTATCTTGTGTTCCAACATAGGTTTTAACCATTCCCTATATTTAGAAGTGAATATTTCTCTAAAGTATGAACTGCTGAAATAGACAAATGAAGTATAGGTTTCATCATCCATGAAAGAATAAGTCATTAATATGTCTAGGAACTGTAAACAATTATGGGTTTTTCTCTTGGTCAATGATAACTTTTGTACCCTATCAAAAAGGTATGTAGGTAATATCACCTCTTGATAGGTGTTCTTTCTTTCTGGAAATGATAGACGTAGTTCTAGGAAGTTATCATTAAGATAGACACTATAATCTGTCATATTTACTTATTATATATTATAAAAGACATATAACCAATATGTTGCAACTTTTCTCCAAAACTGAACATTTCCAATATTTATAGGTCGTCAAGCGAATATTTATAGAAATTTACTATTTTATAATATAGCTAATATTAGTAGATATGTGCTGCTGCTCCAGTGTTCGTAACGATAAGCATGATAACGGAATTGAAGGTAGCCCCATAATAAGGATAACGAAATCTAAAAGTACGCCATCCTCATTTTCCAAATAGATTGTTGAAAACATGTTGCTTTATATTAACTAACTAATCATCTTGGATTATTAAGTCCTTGTCGTTGAGTTCAATAATCACAGGTTGCTTTAGTTTTAAGCCACGCCCAACTGTAATAGCCCATCTTTCCTCCAAAGTTGGCAAAATGGAAGAATAGTCTCTTCCAAAGTAGTTTTCCAAAAAGTTCTTGCCTGTGTCATCAAAAACTCTCATGGCGAACATAGTATTGCATTGGTTTAAAATACTCTTTGTGACATTCGCAGTTCTTTGAGTAATTACAAAACAACCTAGACCATATTTACGCCCTTGTAAAATAACTTTTGAAGTTCCATTAGTGGCATATTTATCACCATCATTGGCAACAGAGTTCCATTCAGGTATTAGTGAATGTGCCTCTTCATAGACAATTAATAATCTTGCTGTTTCAGATATTCCTTTTTCCTTGCAAACTTCCAATGCAGATTCTGATATTACACGGGTAACCTCAGCAACTGTAAGTTCGGCAAAAGGGGCATACATTTCCCATTTACCGCCTTTGTTTCTATTTTTTGCATTTTCAGTTTGTTGAATTGCAATTATTTCATCTGGATTAATAATCCTCACCGATTTATTAGAGTCTATAAAACCTTTAATATCAGCAATCAGTAAATCGTGAAGACTACCTATGTTGCCCCCATCTTCTCTTGAGTCAGCTACTTCAAACTCAATTTTGTTCAACTCTGTATTTAACTCATCTACCCCTTCATTTATCAAATCAGTATCAATATATTTTGGCAGCCCTTTCTCTGTACTGTTATATTCATTGGTTATATCAATACATAAAACCTTAATGTCCTGTTGAACTATCTTGGAAATTAATTCATAGGACAAACAAGATTTTCCAATTCCAAGAATCCCAAGAATAGCTGTATTATGAGTAACTAGAGAATTATAATCTTTGATAGGTAAATCAAACTCAGAATTTGGAAGTCTGCCTATAGACGAATCTGCGATTTCAATTAATTTTTCCTCCGCTAATGTGTCGTTTGCACTATAATAAATGGGTGAATATATGTTTGGTAACCACTTCCTGACATTTAACTCCTTTTCTTCTGGGTCATACCTGCCTAGTTTCCTTGCAATACCGTTTGTATAGCCTTTAAAATCATAATTTTCTAGATGCTCTCTTTTTGTATTGGCATTAATTATTTGATACTGGGTTAGTTCATCATATATTGGTGTTTCGATTATTGAACCTTCTGTCGGAGACTTACCGTTTGCCCCCTCTACAATGGTGAAGTTAATCTTTTCAATGTCTGAGTCTTTTTCAACATAGCCTATAAAATCATTTCGTCTGGTATATAAAGTTGTACTTCCAATAAATTCTTGCATTTGAAAACTAAGTTGGGTAACATTTAGCTTATAAACAGAGTTCTTCTTTACGAATATGGATTTAGGGTCTGCAAATTGTTTTTTTAGTTTTAGAGATATTGTCAAGAACTCTTTAGTCGGTTTTTGAAGTAAATAAATTGACAGCCATTCTTTATTCAATAATTGCCACTTCGAGACTACAACACCGATTGCGCCTAAATTAACTTCGGTTTCAACAGCAACGATATCCCCTAGATTGACTGTTCCTGTTTTTTTCAATCCATCAATTTCAACCCTATAAAATAATGGGTTTTCGCATCCTATTGCCGTACCAAGTTCCTCAGATATTTTATCAGAAATTAAGGAGTTGAGTTTCTTAAAAAAGGTGATTATATACCCAACAATATCGAAGAAAATAAGACAAATCCACAGCGCAATCATTAAAATGTATGGAACTATTTCATCCTTTAAACCAAAATATGATGTAGCTGATAAGAGATAGAGTAATGAAAAAATCACTTTATTGTGACCGAAATTTGTTGAAATCCAGTAAAGTACTTTACTCAACTTTTGTAAGTTATCTTTGGTGCTGTCAACTAGAACAATTGTTATTATGCTTAACAATAAGAGTATGACAGAGAAATAGAAAATAAAGTTATAGCCAATCAAGGCTGATTTATTATCAAGCCCAAGCAAAGCAACAATTACCACAACTGCGTTGATTATAACATTTGAGGGCTTGCTAAAGAATGGCTCGGCTATATAAGTGCCAAGGACAATTAGTAAAGCACCAGAGTAAAACCAGATACTTGAATCAATACTTTGTCCAAAAATCACTTTAGAAATATTACCTCCTATCAAAGAGAAAATCACAACTAAACCAATTAAATAAATTATTGCTGCTAAAATTCTCTGCTTTTGGTTGAGACTTGGTTTCATTTAGTTTTTGGTGGTTCTTAAAGTTAGTTATGGAATGTTTTGGAGGGAACAGTTTAAATGTAAGAATTTACAATCAAATTTATTCTTTTAAAAACCTTTTTACTTTTTGAACTGTTCCAAGGCTCACAACCGATAGTTTAGCAGTATTTCGCATAGAATGTCCTTTACGGAGGTTTTTTATTACCTCAGGATACTTATCTAGGAAATCCTTTTTTGTTTCGCTAGAACCTCTTAAACGTCCTTTATATGTGCCTTTTGCCTTTGCAATTGCTATTCCTTCGCGCTGCCTTTCCAAAAGTGTCTCACGTTCCATTTCAGCTATATTTGCCAGAACTGATATTATCAATTTAAATGCAGAGTTTGGCTTTCCGTCTACGGTAGACTCAATCCCCAGATTGTCAACCTTGACTGTCGCTCCATTTTCTTCAAAAATCTTGAGAGTATGAAGTATGTCCAACAGATTTCTGCCTAGTCGGTCTATAGAACTAACGGCAATGTAATCGATTTTAGAGGCTTTTACCGCTTCCATTAACCGATTCCCCTGTTCTCGTTCAATGAAGGGTGTTGAACCGCTTACAACGTCTATAAACAGTATTTCATTTGGGTGCTGTTTAGCTAGTTGACGTTCTAACTTCTGGTCTGGGGTACTGATTCTTAAATATCGTGCTTTCATGTACTAAAAATAGAGTGGTATTAAATAGTACACTATTATTCTCGATATAAGGCAGATTAAATCCTGTAAAGTGTAATATTGTTAGGGTAAAGGCTAAAAATGATACATTTGGATTTACGTGTATCTCAAAATTAGTTTGGTTATTGCTTTTTTGTCTCTGTCCTGATATTCTTCGTTTAGACCAAGTAAATCAAAGTTTATATATTGGTCGGTATTGGCATCAACAACGACCTCATAATTCTTTGAGACATATAAAAAGCTGTCAGGTATGGGTAGGGCATATTCTATGTATATCAAAAACATATCATCTGTTCCTTTGATTTCGATTGATTGGATGTATTTTTTTATCAACTCCCTTTTTTCATTAAAAGAAACACTTTCAAGTTTTTCCGCTTTATCTGTTGTCTTTAAGACCATTTCCATGATTTTCTCTAAGGGAGTGCCTTTCAATTTGCTCAAATCCTTTTTTGCCTCTTCCCTAAGAATGTCTAGGTTTTTTATAGTGTCAATTTGGTCATCAATGTTTTCGATTTCCTTTTCAATTCTTTCTTTTTGAGATTGAACTGTTTTACGAGTCTTAACAATCTCCTCTTCACTAACAATTTCTTTGATAACCAATTGAATTGTTCTTTGAAGTTGACCATCAAGTTGTGACAATTCTTTTTCAAGTATATCTTTTCTCTCATCTAGTTCAAGTAACTTCTCATCGTTTCTTTCACCTGTAAGATGGGATTCAACTCCTTCATAAAGATTATTGAACTCAAACAGACCCCAAACTAGATTTTCGAGCGCATCAACCCGAAAGTATGGATTATGGCAGTTATCACCGTTTCTAACACTAGAACATCTATAGTATCTAATGTTTTTATCATAGTTCAAAATGTGTGCTGTTTTACCACACTTACCACATTTGACTAAATGTTTTAAAAGGTACTTGTGTTCCACACGTTTACCTTTGTAGGTAACATTGTGTTTTAATTGTTTTTGTGCTTTTCGCCAGAGTTCTTGGTCAAGTATTGCGGGTATGGGATAGTGTTTGTCTCCAAACCTTTTTTGCCCCATGTACGCAGGATTTTTTAGAATGCTGTGGATTGTGGGCTGTTTCCAAACTAATGCTCCGTTCTTGGTGGGTACTCCCATTTCGTTCAGTTCCTTGGCTATTCTGCCACCCCCAACACCCTCAATACATCTTTTAAATATCAATTCTACAATTTTGGATGTTTCTTCATCAATGACCAAGTATTTGTTGTCATCTGTTCTATAGCCATAAGGGATATGGTTTCCACCTGTAGCTTTGCCCTCTTTTGCATTGTCGAGTAAAGTTCTTCTTATCTGTGCAGTTTGCATTTCAATTTGATAAGCATTGATAGCCGTCATTATACTGGCTTGAAGGAATTGGGTAGGGTCATTCAAATCCGCTTTGTTGTCACCAAAAAAGACTTCGATTTCCATCTTCTTGGCTAAAGCCGAGAACAAGTGAAATGTTACGCTGTTCCTTTCCAATCGATTTTGATGTCTAAACCAGACAGCACCAAGTCTTTTTGAAGCTATATCCTTCATCATTCTATCTAACTGTGGTCTGTCCTTAATTTCATTGCCACCAGAGATTCCCTGTCCCTCGTTGTAGATTTCGTATTGTCGATAGCCATTAGCCTTAGCAAATTGTTTACCTTCCCTTAGTTGGTTGGCAATTGAATTATTGCTTTCATCCTCTTTTGACAATCTTACATATATCCCAAGCATATTTTTCTTTTCTTTATAACGTGAAAACTTTCAAGAATAGTACTTTTAACAAAGAGCCATCGGGAACCCTACAACCCAGTAATGCAGATAAACAGATTACACAGAAATTGAAAATTGCTTCCGACGCTTTGGATATTAAAGTTTTGGATCATTTGATCATTGCCCAACACGAGTATTTGAGTTTTGCGGATCAAGGAATATTATAGTCATTGAGCATTTATGTTGTTGATATTTACCCATAAGGTCACCAATAGGTTAACGTACACCACCAAGCAGATTTTTGAAAAAATCCTGGGGGTGGACATTGGGTTTACCACCAAAGTGGAGGACTTTATCAAGCATTCTGGGCCAAAAATGACCTATTCCAAACAACCCTTACAGAATGAGTTCTTTATCCGAAGCAACGATTTGTTGTTTGAACAAGGAATCAACGATTTGGAAATCAATGTTTCCGATTGGGATGGGGTGCCGTGTTTTTTTGCGGCAGGAGAAAAGAGCACATTACCTTTTGATGTTTTTTCGGCCAGTTTTTTTCTGTTGAGTCGTTACGAGGAGTATTTGCCCCATGTAAAGGATAGCGTAGGGAGGTTCCCGGTGAAAGAAAGTATTGCTTACCAAAACAAGTTTTTACATTTACCGGTTGTTGATCTTTGGGCCCATAAATTAATGGCAACTCTGCAAGAACGTTTTCCAGAATTGGAAAGCAAGGAAAAGAATTATCAGTTTACTTCAATAATCAATGTCACCACTTCCCATGCATTTGCCATGCGGGGGATATCACGAACCTTAGGTGGTTTTTTTATTGATATTGGGAATTTTAAATTTCGCAATGTGGTAAAACGATTTGCGGTTTTATTGGGCATTCAAAAAGATCCATACGACAACTTTTTTGAGTTGGTGGAGATCCATAAAAAGTTTCCCATAAAAAGCATGTTCTTTTTCCAGTTTGCAAAGCATTCGGCACACGATAAAAATGTATCCACGAACAATAACAAGTTTCGATTTTTAATCAAATCGATAGCCGATTACAGTGTTGTTTCGTTGAGCACATCATTCATGTCCTCTTCAAATAACAATGTGTTGCGCGAAGAGAAAAAACAATTGGGAAACTTGATTAATCGTCCTATCAATTACTCCAGGTTGCGATACAACCGGGTTAATGTGCCCGCAGCATACCGTAGCTTGGTAGAAACAGAGTTTACCGACGATTTTTCCATGGGGTATACCCATGAAATTGGATTTAGGGCGGGAACTTGTACACCATTTTATTTTTATGACATCAATACCGAAATTCGACAGCCTATAAAAATCCATCCGTTTGCCATGCATGATTATGCATTGACCCATTTTAAAACAAAAGAAGAAGTATTTGCAAAATTGGATGAGGTATATCGCGTGGTTAAGCAAGTAAAGGGAGAGTTGATCTTTGTCTTTTCCAATGAACTGTTGGGAGGGGAACACAATTTGGATTGGATGGCACTTTATCAATCAATTTTAAAGCGTTACTATGTTTGAGCATCAGGTTACCGATGTGTTTTTTGATCTGGACCACACCCTTTGGGACTTTGAAAAAAATTCAGCCCTCACTTTTGCCAAAATTTTAAGAGAGAATAGGGTCGAAGTAGAGCTGGAATCATTTTTGGAGGTGTATTCACCCATCAACCTGCAAATGTGGGCTCTTTATCGAGAGGATAAGATTACCAAATCTTCGTTGCGTTATCAACGTTTGCGGTTAACGTTCGACAAATTGGCAACTGAGGTAACCGATGACGTAATCGATGTCTTGGCCCATGAATATATTGCGCACCTATCTTCGTTTACGCATTTACTGCCCAATTCGATGGAGATTTTGGAGTACCTCTCAGCAAAGTATAGATTGCATATTATCACCAACGGATTTCAAGAGGTGCAAGATAAAAAACTCAAAGGGAGTCGAATTGACCATTATTTTGAAATTGTGGTAAATTCGGAAATGGCCGGCGTAAAAAAGCCTCACCCCCAAATTTTTGAATTGGCCTTGAACAAAGCCAATGTGCACTCAAAAAATGCGATAATGATCGGCGACAATCTCGAAGCCGATATTCTTGGCGCAAAGGCCATGGGCATGCAGGTGGTTCATTATAATTCCAATAAAGAACCGGATCATACGGAAAGCGTAATCATTAATGACCTTATTGAAATAAAGAATATTCTTTAGAGCGTGGACAAATCCTATAGATCCGATGGGTCCAATTGGAAATTAATTGGTTTTAGTTGGATAGGTTTTAAGCAGCTCCAAAGCTTTTAGGTGAATCTGTCTATCTTTACAGAACGGATTTAAATTTATATCTTGGAACAATAATTGTTTACCTAAACTATATGAAAGCAAGAATACTGTACATATTGATTTTCGCCTTGGGCATTGGCAGTTTTGCGCATGCCCAATTGAATAACTATAAATACATCGTTGTTCCTAAAAAATTTGATGCATTTAAAGAGGCCAACGAATACCAGACCAGTACGTTGATCAAACACTATTTTACCGAAAATGGGTTTAATGTGGTTTATGATGATGCACTCCCGATAGATTTGGCAGGTAATCGGTGCACAGGTCTAGTGGCCGATGTGATAGATGAATCAGGAATGTTTTCCACCAAAGTTTTTATTTCACTCAAAGATTGTCAAAACAAAGAAGTATTTAGATCTGTTGAAGGAATAAGTAAGGTCAAGGAATTTGGCCCCGCATATAAAGATGCAATTCAGAAAGCATTTATTTCTTTTGCCGGGATGAACTATACCTACACTCCTTCGGAAGCAACTGCGGCTAAAACTGATGATACGGTTACGTTGAGTTATAAAAACGATGTAAAATTTGTTGAGCCAACTGTAGCCGCAAATGTGGTGGAGCAAAAAGCAACTCCTGAAGAACAGGTGTATAAATCGATGGAGCCCAAACCAACTAGTTTTGTTAAAGGTGAAGCTGAGGTGCTATATGCCCAACCCATTCCAATTGGTTATCAGTTGGTGGATAGCACACCAAAAGTGGTGTTCAAACTTCAAGAGACTTCTATGGAAAACGTTTTCATTACCGAATATGAGGGCAATAGCGCTGTGGTCTTTTTAAAAGGTGGACAATGGATGTTGGAGTATACCGAAAATGGAAAGAAGCAGCAAAAAAACCTGAACATTAAATTCTAGTAATCGTACTTATCTTTCCAACGATTTTTTAAAAAATCTTTCATGGCCTTTTCCCTGGGATTGTTTCCTGGTTGGTAAAAAGTAGTACCGATAATGTCGTCAGGTAGAAACTCCATTTCTACAAAATTGTTTTCATGGTCGTGGGCATAATCATACCCTTTGCCATACCCTAAATCCTTCATCAACTTGGTTGGAGCATTGCGAATTGCCATGGGTACAGACAAGTCTCCTGTTTGTCTTACCATTTGTTGTGCCCTGTTTATGGCCATGTAACTGGCATTACTTTTTGCTGAACAGGCCAAATAGGTAGCACATTGACTTAGAATGATTCGTGCTTCGGGGTAACCGATTGTATTAACTGCTTGAAACGTGGTGTTTGCCATAACCAAAGCGGTTGGATTGGCATTTCCAATATCCTCAGAAGCCAAAATCACCATTCTGCGAGCAATGAATTTTACATCTTCACCACCTTCAATCATCCGTGCCAACCAATAAACAGCTGCATTGGGGTCACTGCCACGAATACTTTTAATAAAAGCAGAAATAATATCGTAATGCTGCTCTCCGGTTTTATCGTAAAGTACCGTGTTCTTTTGAACTTTGTTCATCACCAAATTATTGGTGATGACAATATTTTCCTTGTTTTCTGAGTTGACAATCAATTCAAAAATGTTGAGCAATTTACGGCCATCTCCTCCCGATAAGCGCAACAAGGCTTCCGTTTCCTTAAGTTCTATTTTTTTATTTGAAAAATCTTTGTCGGTGGCAATGGCTCGCTCCAAAAGCGCAACTAAGTCCTCTTTGTCAAACGGGTTTAGCGTGTACACCTGACAACGCGACAGAAGTGCAGGAATGACCTCAAAACTTGGATTTTCGGTAGTGGCCCCCACCAATGTTACCCAGCCTTTTTCTACCGCCCCCAAGAGAGAATCTTGCTGCGATTTGCTGAAACGATGGATTTCATCTATAAATAAAATGGGATTTTTGGAGGTGAAAAGTCCACCGCTTTGTTTGACTTTGTCTATTACTTCACGCACATCCTTGACGCCACTGCTAATGGCACTTAAGGTGTAAAATGGTCTTTTGCTTTCAGTGGCTATGATGTTGGCCAATGTGGTTTTGCCCGTTCCCGGAGGTCCCCAAAATATTAAAGAAGGTATTATCCCGTTCTTTATTTGGGTGGTTAATGCGCCATTAGGGCCCACCAAGTGTTGCTGACTTATATAGTCCTCAAGGGTTTTGGGTCGAATGCGTTCTGCCAAGGGTTCGTTCATGAAGTAAAATTAAACAAAATTGAGGGCGTTATGGGTATGCCTGACAATTTGTGTAAATTCAAATTCATGGTCAGAAATTTGATGTTTTTAAAAGAATGGAATCAAAGGACACTTTAAAATTTACCAACGATGTGCTGCTAGCGCCACTAGTGGCCGTTTTAACAATTTGGTCGGTGTTTTGGGTGGAGGTAAAGTTCAATGTGAACTTGAATGATTATGGGGTTTATCCCAGGACTTTACCTGGGCTGCGTGGAATAGTATTAAGCCCATTTATTCATGTCTCGGTGGAGCATTTGTACAATAACACCATTCCTTTAGCAGTTTTAACGGCTTTTCTATTTTATTTTTATCGAAGCGCGGCCGTCAAGGTTGTTGTTTTGGGAATTTTAATTTCAGGATTGATCACATGGTCAATTGCCAGGCCTTCCTATCATATAGGTGCCAGTGGTTTGATCTATGTGCTGGCCAGTTTTATCTTCTTTAAGGGTATTCTGGCAAAAAACTATCGATTGGTGGCCTTGTCTTTAATCGTGGTTTTTATTTATGGCAGTATGATCTGGTATATTTTTCCTGTTGAAGAAAGTATTTCGTGGGAAGGTCATTTATCTGGCTTTTTAGCAGGCTTATTTTTGGCGTTTACCACAAAGGTGAAATTACCAACTGTTCGCAAGTATGCTTGGGAGCATGAGGATTACAATGAAGACGAAGACCCTTTTTTAAGACATTTTGATGCTGATGGCAATTTTATCGAAAATGTGGATGAACCAGAGGAGGAAATCCAAATTCGATATCATTATAAAGAAACCGAAAGCGACGAATAGTTATCTGCGTTGTCTTACCACCTCATATAGAAAAATACCGCAAGCTACGGACACATTCAATGAGCCGATATTGCCCTTCAATGGTAATTTAGCTTGATGGTCCACAACAGCTAGGGTAGAGGGGTTGATTCCTTTTTCTTCAGAGCCCATTATAATGGCAGAGGGCTTATTGAAATCCACATCATAAACTTCGTTATCCGCTTTCTCCGTGGCGGCCGTTATGGCAATGCCCGAAGCTTGCAAATAAAAAATGGCATCTTTCAAGTGGTCCACTTTTGCAATGGGTACGTTGAATGCAGCTCCTGCGGAAGTTTTTACGGTGTCATCCGTGATGGGAGCTCCACCGTTTTTGGGAACTACAATACCATGAACCCCAGAACATTCTGCTGTTCTAATGATGGCCCCAAAATTACGCACATCCGAGACTTGGTCCAACAAAAGAAATAAAGGCATCTTTTCGGTCGCCATTACCTGCTCCACCAGTTTTTCAAAATCTTGAAATTGTACGGGAGAAATCTGCGCAATGGCACCTTGATGGTTGTTGCGGGTGAGCCGATTTAATTTTTCAATGGGGACGTAAGATGCGCTAATGCCATTTTTTCGAACGGTTGATTCCAGTTCTTTCATCAACTCGCCTTTTAAACCTTTTTGGATAAAAACTTTATTGATGGGCTGGTCGGCATTTATGGCCTCCATAACAGCACGTATTCCGTAAATGAGCTGACTTTCTTTCATATGGGGCAAAAGTAAATAAAAAACCGCCCTAAAAGGGCGGTAAATATTTTTATGAATTGATTTAAGTGATTAAGAATTCAAAAACTCGAAAACTTTGATTAAATCTGCTTCTTCTTTCACATTTAAATCATTCTCATCCAAATACTTTTTAAGTTTTGATTTGAATGGTTCGTCAATCATTTTGATCAAATGTTTGTTCTTGGTTGGAATTTCATCGATTCTGTTGGCACCATTCGGTTGATAATAATACTCGATATAGTGACTGAATTTGTTTGGTACCGCTTTTACAAAAGAGTTTTGTGCTTTTTGCCCTTCACTGAATTTTACGCGGGTCCGCTTGAACAATTTGAAGTTGTCCCCATCATTTAACAGCGCCAAATAGCCATTTATGGTATTGTTTTTCGCATCAATAAAGGTTTTAAAGCTCAAAGGGTGTTTGTTGTCCAACATTACCGTAATGGCCTTGTCCTTATTCAAAGCCTTGGGCTGTTCTTCCTTTAGTGTAGAATTTTTGATTTCTATTTCTTCGTTGTAGGCATTGTAGCGATAGTACACTTTTCCTTGTGCTTCATCCCCGTAATACATTTCAGTAGCTTGAAATTCGTTTTCCAAATAGGGTGAACCTTGGAATTCATCAATTCCGGTTTGAATCCTTAAACGTTCAAATTGATCGCTAATAGCTCCTATGGAGTTGTTGATCATTGCTTGCGAAGCTCCACCTAAGTTACCAGAAGATCCTGGGGTTACGCCAGCATATTGGCAAAATCCGTTAAGGCCTAAAAAAGAGGCGAATAGAAGTAATAATTTGTTTTTTGACATGATTGTGATTTTTACCTAAACTAATTATTATTTCATGTGATGTCAAGCTCATTGTCAGTATTTTAACACAAAATCAAGGAAAAATATGTTAAACATTCAAAAATATTGATTAAATGCAGGGGGGGGGGTACAAAAAAAGGCCGTTTAAAACGGCCTTAACTATTGATATGTGTGCACTATTTTAAGAGTTTAAAAACTCAAATGCTTTGATTAGGTCTGCTTCTTCTTTGATGTTCAATTCATTTTCTTCCAAGTATTTTGAAAGTTTTTCCTTGAAAGGTGCATCCAACATTTTAATCAACTTTTTGTTTTTTGTTGGAATCTCATCAATTCGATTCACTCCTTTTGGTTGATAGTAGTACTCAATGTAATGGGTAAACCTGTTTGGAATGGCACTGACAAAAGAGTTTTGCGCTTTTTGTCCTTCTGTGAATTTCACCCTAACCCTTCTAAAAAGTTTAAAGTTATCTCCTTCGTTCAAAAGGGCTAAATATCCGTTAAGGGTATTGTCTTTGGCATCAATAAAAGTACTAAAGCTCAAAGGGTATTTATTGTCCAGCATTACGGCAATAGCCTTGTCTTTATTTAGGCTTCGCGGCGCTTCATCGGCCAAGGTCGAATTCTTGATTTCTATTTCTTCGTTGTAGGCGTTGTAGCGATAGTAAATTTTACCTTGATCCTCATCGCCATAATACATTTCGGTGGCTTGAAACTTATCTTCCAAATAAGGAGAACCTTGGAATTCATCGATTCCGGTCATAACCTTTAATCTTTCATAAGAATCGGTTATGCCGCCAACGGAGTTGTTAAGTAGTGCTTGGCTTACCCCAGATCCATGCATGCTACCTGTGCCTCCTGGTTGGTAACCTGCATATTGGGCGAAACCGTTAACCCCTATAAAAGAGGCGATTAATAAAAATAGAGTGTGCTTAAACATGTTAGTGAATTTTATCGAATATAGTTAAAATTATTAGTGTTTTCAATGGCTTTAATTGGTATATAGATTATTTAACGCAACAATAAACAATATCTAAGTTATTTCAGTCACAGATTGCAAAAATGATAGATTGTGGTAAATAAAAAGGGCTGTTTATTAAAAACAGCCCTTTTATTTAACATTTTAACCCTTAAGGTTAACAATTATTAGTCGTAGCAGAAATCGATAGCAATCTCACCCGCTGGGGTAGAAGCAGCAACGCTACCTACTAGGTTTCCATTTGGCGTATAGATTTCCATGGAAATCTCACCCCAGTTATCTCCAGGGAAGTACCAAGTAGCAGATTCAGTACCTGCAGGAATGGTTATGGTAGCAGTAGCATCAGAACCATCGTTAGCTGTACAATCTGTAGACCCTAAGAAAGTTCCAGCAGCAGCCGAATATGGAGAACACATACCGAACTCGATAACAGTTCCGTCATCAAGGGTCACGGTAACTCCATCACCACCGTTGGCATCAGTTGTTTGCCATCCATCACCGTATGAATCGTGCATTTCAATGGTCCAAGTTCCAGCGGTAGGAGCTTTAGGAGGACAAGTGATCAATACGTCATAGCTGAAAGGAGAAGAATAGAAAGTTCCTGTTAAGGTACCAGTGTTATCTTCTGCACTGAAAGTTCTACCATCGTTGGTTACCAATTCGAAACGGAATGTAAATGAATCGAAAGGTCCTACTTGATCTTCGGTTAAACCTAACAAGGTGATTGCTTCGCCTTGAGTAATTCTGTACACCATTGTTGGTAGACCGTACTGGCTTGTTTCAAATTCCTCGATAGGGAAAGTTTGAATCAATTCATCATCGATAGAGAATACATCGGCATCATCGTCGAAAGTACCGTAAACATTCATTTCAGTTACGATTTCTTTACCGTCTTGAACTTCCAATTCAACCTCAAGGGCTGCATCGTAATCTCCGATCGGGTATTCGTTTGAGACCAAGTTCACTTGTCTCAAAGCTACACCCCTACCAACATCATACAAGATTGTATCTATCGGAAGATCGGAATCTTCACATCCAATCGCAACGATAAGTGTTGCTAGGAGAAATTTATATATAGATTTCATTAGTATATAATTTTTTGTTAAACGATTTAGTTAGCTGGTGGGAATTGAGGGGACGCTGGATTAGTATCCCAAAACACCTGAGTTGTCAAATCTGACTTCTGAGTCAAGTTAGGGTTGGTAATAACCTCATCAGAAGGGTAAAGGAAAGATCTTGGATAAGGTCCTGGATCTGGTTCCCAGTTAGGCAACAAGTTGGTTGGATACCCTGTTCTTCTGTAGAAGTTGTGGGCCTCTGCACCACCACCGTACATTGTAATAAAGAACTGTGTTCCCAAAACATTCATTTTATCCTCTTCGGTTGCGCCAGCAGTGAAGTCATCAACAACCCCAGTAATGAAGGCAGTGATTTCTTCAGCAGTAGGCTCAAAAGAAGTATCAGCAGCACCATCCAAAGCGGCAAAAGACTGAGTCTTGGCAATGGATTTGGTAAGTCCAGCTTGGATGTGACCAGCTACAACTGCATCAGATGCACCAGAAGCGTAAGCAGCTTCAGCCTTCCAGAAATCTACATAAGAGGCCAAGATGATTGGCTCAATACCAGCACCAGCTCCACCAGCTCCTTGGAAGATACCTTCGAATCTGTTGTCATCAAAGTTACCAGCAGCAGGATAAACACCTGGAGTAGTTTTCAAAAGACCGTCTGGTGGTCCACCTTCGTCGTTACCGTGAGATCTACCCCAGTATCCGTTCGGAAGGCTACAGTATGGTAATCCTTCGTAGTGATCAGGAACGATAAACAAAGAACAAGAAAGTGTTTCTTCGTTCACAGGTACTTCATCACCGTTGATGTCAACGTTACCAGGAGTACCATCAGCTTGACGATAGAAATAGTAACGAATTCTAGGATCGTCATTTTCTAGCATTTGCCACATGATCCAGTTAGAACGGTATCCACCAGCACCAGTATCAGTATAGGCTTGAGCATAATCTGGGTGACGAGTATCTGGGTTAAGGATGTTGGTTCCATATTGGAACTGTAAATCATCTGCAGAGCTTGTAATATAGTTGCTGCCAGAAGCGATGCTGTTGAAAGCGGCAAGGTCTCCAGTAGTCAAGTAAGCTTTCATTTTAATGGTATTCACTGCTTTGATCCACTTGGAAGCATCACCATCATAGAACAAATCTGTTGCACCTGTTGGCAAACCAGAAGTAGAGTTGAATAGAGCGCCTGCCTCATTCAACAATCCGATTGCTGCGGCGTAAACTGAAGCTCCATCGTCCAAAACTGGAGCAGGAAACTCAGCTGGGTTCAATGCTTGTGAATAGGCAGCTTCACCAATGTAATCCACAATCAATAAAAGCGAGTGTGCCAACATGGTTTTACCCATGGCAACATTGTAGCTGTAATCGATGTCGGTTTCTGCGTTGATCTCTTCCATGGATAATGTGTTGGACATGATCCCTACGTAGGTGTTGCTCCAAATTCCGTTGGAAGATGCACCGGTGTAGTTGTTGAAATAGATACGACCGCTCATGTAATCGATACGGGTCAACTGCGCACCGAAGTTATTGAACGTAGTCATAACGTTTCGATAGTTCAGCTGCACCGTGTTCAACAATAGGTTTGGATCGGCCTCTGTCAATGCGTTCGGGTTCTTACGCAAATCCAGTTCCGTTGTCTCGCAAGAACTCAATGGCAAAAGCGCCAAGAGTGCTATGGAAATGTATTTAAATATATTTTTCATGATTTCTTTTCGTTAATTTTTTTAAAAGGTCAATTTGACACTCATACCATACTTTTTAGAAGCTGGACCGTTGATATAGTCAAAACCTTGACTGTTACCAATACCAGCACCCATAACGTTAGGGTCAAAGTTGGCACCGTCAGGAGTATTGTAAGCATCATACCAAAGGTTGAAACCTTGAGCGGTAATGGTCAAAGAGCCAAATGGAGTTTTTTCCAAGAATTTAGATGGGAAAGTGTATCCCAAAGAAAGTTCTTGCAAACGAACAACAGAAGCATCGTAAATCTTCATTTCAGCAGGTCCAAAAAGAACGTTGGTGAAATAGAAAGATGAGTTGTTGATTTGCTTGTTGTTTACTTCACCAGTACTTTGTTGTACACCTGGCAAAATAAATGTTTGCTCTCTATCTTGAGTTTCAGTGATCAAACCACGACCAAGCAATGTTGCAATGGTGTTAGACATCATGTCTCCACCTTTGGTCCAGTTGAATTGGAAACCTAGGTTCCAGTTTTTGAAACGGATAGAGTTGATGAAGTTGGTTGTGAAATCTGGGTTTGGATCACCAATGATTGGAGTATCACCGTTAATGTCAGATTCTACTGAAACATAGTTACCAGAAGAATCAACCAAGAAGTTTCCGTCTTCGTCTCTTCCAATTGCAGTACCTACGATTACACCCAAAGGCTGACCTTCGATAGCGGCGTTACCACCAAGGAACAATTCTTGTCTACCACCGTAAATGATAATGTCTTGCTCTTGCTCAACAACTTTAGGCTTGTAAGTAGAGAAGTTAACTCTAGAGTTCCAGTTGAAACCATCAGAGCTTTCGCTTCTGAACCAGTCTACACCTAAATCAATTTCAACCCCTTGACCTTCAATTTTACCAACGTTACTTTGTGTAACAGTAAATCCAGTAGATGGAGAAAGAGGCTCTCTTACGATAAGGTCTTTAGTTACCCTGTTAAAGTAGGTGAAATCTAAAGATACCGCGTTGTTCAAGAATTTAGATTCGAAACCAAGCTCATACTCAGTAAGAAGCTCGGGCTTAAGATCTTCGTTAGCTGCAAACGGTGAGTTTGCGTTGGTAGTAAGTTCACCACCTTCACCCCAAGCTCTTGTAGATTGGTTAACCGTTCTTACTGTTGGATATGCTCCTGGGAATGCAGCAGATTGTCCGATACCAGCTCTCAATTTCAAGAAGTTCAAACCTCCTGCAGATTGCAATCCGCTAAAAGCAGCGGTAGGCAAGAAAGAGATACTAGCACTAGGGTAAGTCATACTATTGTTTGCAGACGCAAGGTTGGATACCCAGTCAGTCCTTGTTGCCAAAGACAGGTACAACATGTTGTCAAAATCAAAAGTAGCTTGACCTAAGATACCTGCAATGTTTTGTTTTTCCAAGTATTGGATTGGCACCTGAGTCTCATAGTTAAAGTGTCTTGCAACACCATAAGCTATCTGACCAGAACTGGAAACACCTTGTCTGTCATAAGTAGTAGACTTTACGGTAGCACCAGCTGTGAAACTCATGCCCAATTTTTCTGAAAGGTCATAGTTACCATCAAGAGCCACGTAATGATCCCAGATTGTATTGTTGTTGTCATAAGTGTCCAAGAAACCAAAAATAGCTTGGTTAAACCCTACCCCACCTTTGTTAGAGTAGTTGGTGTTTCTTTCGTTGTAGAAATCCAGACCAGCACGGTAAGTAAGGTTCATGTTATCGTTAATGGCATAGGCCAAAGATGCATTCCAGAATACACGGTTGGTTTGCTGTCTGTACTTAACGTTGTTTTGTACCCATCTTGGGTTGATGATACCGTTAGTTGCACGATAGTAAACACTTGAGTTGTCAATTGGGTTTTCCCAAGGAAGTCCCATCAAGTCAACACTACGAGGGGTAAAGAATACGTGACCAAACAAAGAAAGACCCAAGGAACCGTTACCTCTACTCGCTGCTACAGGAGGAGATTTGTAATCTGTTCTAGAGTAGTTCATTACAGCGCTAACTGTAAATTTGTTGGATAGTTTAGATCTACCACCCACGGAAAGGTTCATACGTTGAATGGAGTTTCCAGGAACGAAACTCTCGTCATCCAAAAGACCCAAGTTTACATTATAGTTGGTGTTTCCGTCAGCAGAACTTCCGTTTACGTTGATAGAAGTGTTACTAACACCGCCAGGAGCCAAGAAATTCTCTACAGAATCATAAGGTCTCCACTCGTATCTTGCATTTTGCAGTTCAGGAAATGCATTTCTAACACTAGAAAGTGAAGAAGTGGCATACGGGTGACGAATAGTACCTTGGTCGTCAATATCATAAATTGCTGGGAAAGAGTTAGGATTTCCCCAACCTGCAATACCTTCTCTTTCGAAACTTGGGCCCCAGTTACTGAAGAACCAACCAAAAGCCTGGTCGAAACCGTTACCGTATTTATCTTGATAATCTGGCAAGGAAGCCAAAGCATTAACAAAATAAGACTGGCTTACAGTGATTTCAGATTTTTTCTTTCCTTCAGTTGCAGCACCGGCCTTGGTAGTAATCAAGATTACACCGTTTTTACCAGCAGTACCATAAAGTGTTGCAGCAGCAAGACCTTTAAGTACTTCAATGTTTGCGATGTTGTTTGGATCTAAATCCAAGAAACGGGACGAACCAACGTTTCCATCCAAGAAGTTACCTGCTGCGTTAGTGTCACTACTAAAAGGAACACCATCTACAACAAAAAGGGCTTGGTTACTTCCACTAAAGGAACTCAAACCACGAATAACCACGTTGGTCGCAGAACCGGACATACCACCAGCGGCAGTAATGTTTACACCGGAAGCCTTACCAGAAAGTACCCTTGCGACATCACCTTCAGTCTTGTCGTTCAAGTCTTCAGCACCTACAGAGGATACTGCATAACCCAAAGCCTTTTTCTCACGCTTAATACCTTGGGCGGTTACAACAACCTCTTCCAAAGCTTGGGTGTCAGCTTCCATCTGTACGTTAATTACGCTAGCGGCACCTACCACTCTAGTGGCTGGTCTTTGACCAATGTAAGTGAAAAGGATAGTTTGTCCTTCACTTGCAGTGATTGCGTAATTTCCGTCGAAATCTGTTTGGGTACCCGTTGTGGTACCTTCAACGACAATGTTGACCCCAGGTAACGGTAGGCCATCGCCATCCGTAACAGTACCTGTAATCGTCTTGTCTTGTGCAAAGGATATATGCACAACAAACGCCAATAATAGCGTTAACAATCCATTAAGTTTTGTTCTCATTGTTAAATTATTTGAATTAGCTAATGGCTAAAATCATAATTTCATGTTAATAAACCAAACTTATTTTATAAAATCTTTAAGACTGGGAACTTAAATGCAATAAGTGCAATAACTACAAATATCATTGACAACTATGCAATTTGTAGGGGTGCGAATTGATCTTCTTGTAAATTACGTGTCAAAACCCATAAAAATTATGGGGGTGTAGTGTAGCTTGTAAAAAATGAGTGAATAATCCTACATATTTTATAGTGATGTTGGTTGTTAAAGATTTTAACAAAGCAAATGTTAAGCTATTGTGAAGAGTTAAGAATTATGTCTTATACCTTAATATATAGTAGGAAAAAATAAGCATCGATTTTGATTGACTCCCATGCTTTTTGATTTTGATTAATATTAAGGAATGGAAAAAGGTGTTTTTGGGTCAATTAAAATAGAATTCAACCATGGGAGTAAAAGGTTCTCTTCTCTTTTTTAAAATTAAACTCAAAATTAATTCCCATGTGTTTGAATTATTGGGAAATATCATTACATTTGCAGCCCTCAAAAAGAGGGTTATTTAGTTTTTAAAAGAAATTTAATGCCAACAATTTCACAATTAGTACGAAAAGGAAGGGCCACAATTACCAAGAAGAGTAAATCGGCTGCTTTGGATTCGTGTCCTCAAAGACGAGGGGTTTGTACGCGTGTTTACACTACTACACCTAAAAAACCAAACTCTGCAATGCGTAAAGTTGCAAGGGTAAGGTTGACCAACGGTAAAGAAGTGAACGCCTATATCCCTGGTGAAGGTCACAACCTCCAAGAGCACTCGATAGTATTGGTTAGGGGCGGAAGAGTAAAAGATTTGCCTGGTGTTCGATATCATATCGTTCGCGGTGCATTGGATACCGCAGGTGTTGCGGGAAGAACGCAGCGTCGATCTAAGTATGGTGCAAAACGCCCTAAAAAGTAAACAACTTTAAGAAGAAGCGATGAGAAAAAAGCAGGCAAAAAAGAGACCGTTATTACCGGATCCAAAATTTAACGATCAACTTGTTACACGTTTTGTGAACATGATGATGTGGGACGGTAAGAAGTCAATTGCATTCAAGATTTTCTATGATGCAATTGCTATCGTTGATGAAAAGAACACTGACGAAGAGAAAACTGGATTGGAGCTATGGAAAGATGCACTTTCCAATGTAATGCCACACGTAGAGGTAAGAAGTAGAAGAGTGGGTGGTGCTACATTTCAGATTCCAATGCAAATTCGTCCAGATAGAAAGATTTCCACTGCAATGAAGTGGTTGATCAGCTACGCAAGAAAGCGTAACGAGAAATCCATGGCGCAAAAGTTGGCTTCCGAAATTTTGGCAGCTGCAAAAGAAGAAGGTGCCGCAGTGAAGAAAAGAGTAGATACACACAAAATGGCCGAGGCCAATAAAGCATTCTCACACTTTAGATTCTAATCAATACAATGGGAAGAGATTTAAAATATACAAGGAATATCGGTATTGCGGCACACATTGATGCTGGTAAAACAACAACTACTGAGCGTATCCTTTTTTATACAGGTGTGAGTCATAAAATCGGTGAGGTGCATGATGGTGCAGCTACCATGGACTGGATGGAGCAAGAGCAAGAACGTGGTATTACCATTACCTCTGCTGCTACAACCTGTACTTGG
This sequence comes from Flagellimonas cixiensis, assembly GCF_042134615.1. GTDB lineage: Bacteria > Bacteroidota > Bacteroidia > Flavobacteriales > Flavobacteriaceae > Flagellimonas > Flagellimonas cixiensis. The sequence goes on along the minus strand of NZ_CP169639.1, from coordinate 702,398 downwards.
AAGTTTCCAATGGAAAATGCGCAACCATTGCCTGATACAAAAGATTACCACTTTAACATTATCGATACCCCCGGGCACGTTGACTTTACTGTAGAGGTAAACCGTTCCCTACGAGTGTTGGATGGTTTGGTGTTCTTGTTCAGTGCAGTGGATGGTGTTGAGCCTCAATCCGAAACAAACTGGAGATTGGCTGATAACTACAAAGTGCCACGTATCGGTTTCGTGAACAAAATGGACCGTCAAGGTTCCAACTTCTTGAACGTGTGCAAGCAGGTTCGTGAGATGTTAGGTTCCAATGCAGTTCCGATTGTATTGCCTATTGGTGACGAAGCTGACTTTAAAGGTATTGTAGATTTGGCTAAGAACAGGGCTATCGTATGGCACGAGGAGAACTTTGGTTCTACTTTCGATGTTGTAGATATTCCTGCTGATATGCAAGACGAGGTAAGAGAGTACAGAGCTGCACTTATCGAGGCTGTTGCGGAATATGATGAAAATTTGATGGAAAAATTCTTCGAAGATGAAGATTCCATCACTGAAGAAGAAGTGCATGCTGCATTGCGTGCCGCTGTAATGGACAGGGCAATTATTCCAATGATCTGTGGTTCTTCCTTTAAAAACAAAGGAGTTCAGTTCTTGTTGGATGCTGTATGTCGTTACTTGCCATCTCCATTGGATAAAGATGATATTGTAGGAGTTAATCCTGATACCGGGGCTGAAGTTGTTAGAAAACCGGACCCAAAAGAGCCTTTTGCTGCGCTTGCTTTTAAAATTGCTACCGATCCTTTCGTAGGTCGTTTGGCATTCTTTAGAGCGTATTCAGGTCGTTTGGATGCAGGGTCTTACATTTTGAATAACCGTTCAGGTAAAAAAGAGCGTATTTCTCGAATCTATCAGATGCACTCCAATAAGCAAAACGCTATTGATTTTATCGAAGCTGGTGATATTGGTGCGGCTGTAGGATTTAAAGATATCAAGACTGGTGATACCATGTCTGCTGAAAATGCTCCTATCGTGCTTGAAAGTATGGATTTCCCTGATCCTGTAATCGGTATCGCAGTGGAGCCAAAAACAAAAGCTGACGTGGATAAATTGGGTATGGCTTTGGCTAAATTGGCTGAAGAAGATCCTACGTTCCAAGTTAAGACTGATGAAGCTTCTGGACAGACCATTATTTCTGGTATGGGTGAGCTTCACTTGGATATCATTGTTGACCGTTTAAGAAGAGAGTTCAAGGTTGAAGTAAACCAAGGACAACCTCAGGTGGAATACAAGGAGGCTATTACAAAATCTGCCGATCACAGAGAAGTTTACAAGAAGCAATCAGGTGGTCGTGGTAAGTTTGCCGATATCGTATTTACAATGGAGCCAGCTGAAGAAGGTAAAGAAGGGCTTGAATTTATAAATGTGATCAAAGGTGGTAACATTCCTAAAGAATATATCCCATCTGTAGAAAAAGGTTTCAAAGAGGCTATGAAGAATGGTCCTTTGGCTGGATTTGAAATGGATAGCATGAAAGTTACCCTTAAGGATGGATCTTTCCACCCTGTGGATTCCGATTCTTTGTCATTTGAATTGGCGGCCAAAATGGGATATAAAGCAGCTGCAAAATCTGCGAGGTCAGTATTGATGGAGCCTATCATGAAGATTGAGGTGTTGACACCTGAGGAAAACATGGGTGATATTGTAGGTGACTTGAACAGACGTAGAGGAACTATCAGTAGCATGAGCGACAGGGCTGGTTCCAAAGTAGTTAAGGGGGAAGTGCCGTTGTCTGAAATGTTCGGATATGTAACATCATTAAGAACATTGTCATCAGGTAGAGCAACTTCCACTATGGAATTTTCACACTATGCAGAAACTCCTTCGAATATTGCTGAAGAAGTTATCAAAGCAGCAAAAGGAGTAACCGCTTAAATTTAGCAAGATGAGTCAAAAAATTAGAATTAAATTGAAATCTTACGATCACAATTTGGTGGACAAATCTGCTGAAAAGATCGTGAAAACAGTAAAAACTACTGGTGCTGTGGTAACGGGTCCAATTCCATTGCCAACAAACAAAAAGATATTTACAGTTTTGCGTTCACCTCACGTGAACAAAAAATCAAGAGAACAATTCCAATTGAGCTCTTACAAGAGACTTTTGGATATCTACAGTTCTTCATCAAAAACTATCGATGCCCTTATGAAGCTTGAGCTTCCAAGTGGTGTTGAAGTTGAGATCAAGGTCTGATAAAAGTTAGAGGTGTTGAGTTTTAGGTTTTGATGATTTAAAACTCAATACTTAAACTAAAGAGTACATGTCTCGAACGATGGTTCGGGAAAAACGGAGAAAGAAAAAAATCTGGGTCAGAGCAGAGTGTTTTCTTGACCCAATTTTTTTGTCAAGAAATTGACAGTTATAAAACAAGTAAACAATTAATAATTAATAAATATGTCTGGGTTAATAGGTAGAAAAATCGGTATGACCAGCATTTTCGACGAGAATGGAAAGAACATTCCATGTACCGTTATCGAAGCTGGACCATGCGTGGTTACCCAAGTCAGAACCGAAGAGGTTGACGGGTACAGTGCCCTTCAGCTTGGTTTCGATGACAAGGCAGAAAAGCGTGCTAATAAGGCCGAAACAGGTCACTTTAAAAAAGCAGGTACTTCTCCAAAGAAACAAGTCGTTGAATTCCAAGATTTTGAAGGTGATTACAAATTAGGAGACACCATTGGTGCCGACCTTTTTGTAGAAGGAGAATTTGTTGATGTGATCGGAACATCCAAAGGAAAAGGTTTCCAAGGTGTTGTTAAGCGTCACGGCTTTGGTGGTGTAGGTCAAGCTACCCACGGTCAGCACAACAGATTAAGAGCTCCAGGTTCCATCGGTGCCGCTTCTTATCCTGCTAAAGTAGTTAAGGGTATGAAAATGGCCGGTAGAATGGGTGGAGAAAGAGTAACAGTTCAAAACTTGAGAGTATTGAAAGTGGTTGCTGAGAAAAACCTTATCGTAGTGAAAGGTTGTGTTCCAGGTCACAAGAATGCTTACGTAACAATTGAGAAGTAATGAAGGTTGCAGTATTAGATATTAAAGGAAAAGAAACCGGAAGAAGCATTGAGCTATCTGACGATGTTTTCGCAATAGAGCCTAATGAGCATGCCATCTATTTGGATGTTAAGCAATATTTGGCCCACCAAAGACAAGGTACGCACAAAGCTAAAGAAAGAGCTGAGATTGCAGGTAGTACCCGTAAGATCAAGAAACAAAAAGGAACTGGTACCGCAAGGGCCGGTAGTATTAAATCCCCGGTGTTTAGAGGTGGTGGTAGAATTTTTGGTCCAAGACCAAAGGATTATACCCAAAAATTGAACAAGAACGTTAAGCGATTGGCTCGTAAATCAGCCTTGAGTCTTAAGTCCAAAGAAAACGCTTTGGTAGTTGTAGAAGACTTCAATTTTGAATCTCCAAAGACTAAAGATTTTGTTAGTTTCCTGACTTCTTTGGGAATAGAAAATAAAAAGTCCCTTATTGTGTTGGGCGATTCAAATAATAACGTATATTTGTCGTCGCGTAATTTGGAACGCTCCGAAGTTGTAACTGGTTCAGAATTAAACACTTACAAAATAGTTAACGCTAAAAGTTTAGTTCTTACAGAAAGTGCTTTGGAAGGAATTGAATCGAACCTAAAGAAATAGAAGTATCATGAGTGTGTTGATAAGACCGATAATTACGGAGAAGATGACCGCGGACAGCGAGCTTTTCAATCGCTACGGTTTCTATGTTCAGCCTGGTGCTAACAAATTGGAAATCAAGGAAGCGGTAGAGGCAACTTATGGTGTTTCTGTTGAAAAGGTAAGAACCATGAACTATGGTCCAACGCGTAAGAGTCGTTATACAAAAACCGGAATTCAGCACGGTAAAACAAACGCAATGAAAAAAGCGATTGTTGATGTAGCTGAAGGTGATATTATTGATTTTTACAGTAATCTATAAAGACGAGAAATGTCAGTTAGAAAATTAAAACCGATAACCCCTGGACAGCGTTTTAGAGTAGTAAACGGATTTGACGCGATTACTACTGATAAGCCGGATAAAAGCTTGCTTGCTCCGTTAAAAAAGTCAGGTGGTAGGAACAGTCAAGGAAAAATGACCATGCGCCACAGAGGTGGGGGTCATAAGAGAAGATATCGTATCATCGATTTCAAAAGGGATAAACAAGGTGTAGAAGCTACAGTGGTTTCTATCCAGTATGATCCAAACAGAACTGCATTTATCGCTTTGGTTGAATATACCGATGGTGAGAAAAGATATGTGGTTGCACAAAATGGATTGCAAGTAGGTCAAAAGATCGTTTCTGGATCTGGATCTGCTCCTGAAATTGGAAATGCACTTCCATTGAGTGACATTCCATTGGGTACCATTGTTTCTTGTATTGAGTTAAGACCTGGACAAGGAGCTGTTATGGCGAGAAGTGCCGGTACTTTTGCTCAGTTAATGGCAAAAGACGGTAAGTTCGTAACCATTAAGTTGCCTTCTGGTGAAACCCGTATGATATTGGCTACATGTTTAGCTACTATCGGAGCGGTTTCCAACTCTGACCACCAATTGTTGGTATCTGGTAAAGCAGGTAGAAGCAGATGGTTGGGTAGAAGACCAAGAACAAGACCAGTAGCCATGAACCCTGTAGATCACCCAATGGGTGGTGGTGAAGGTAGGGCTTCCGGAGGTCACCCAAGATCTAAGAACGGTATTCCTGCTAAAGGATTTAGAACTCGTTCTAAGACTAAGGACACCAATAGATATATCATAGAACGTAGAAAGAAATAAAAGAAAAGTAAATGGCACGTTCGTTAAAAAAAGGACCATACGTTCATTTTAGCTTGGAGAAAAAAGTTCAAGCCAATATAGAATCAGGTAAGAAATCAGTTATCAAAACGTGGTCTAGAGCCTCTATGATAACGCCAGACTTTGTGGGACAAACCATCGCGGTGCACAACGGGAGACAATTTGTTCCTGTGTACGTAACCGAGAATATGGTAGGTCACAAACTTGGAGAATTTTCACCAACACGATCTTTTAGAGGTCACGCTGGAGCTAAAAACAAAGGTAAAAAGTAAGTAAGCTATGGGAGTTCGTAAAAGACAAATGGCCGAAAGGTTAAAGGAAGAGAAAAAGCAACTTGCTATTGCAAAGCTTAACAATTGCCCAACATCTCCAAGAAAGATGCGTTTGGTTGCTGACTTGGTAAGGGGGAAACAAATAGAAATGGCTTTGGCTATTCTAAGGTTCAACCCAAAGGAGGCGTCTAGAAAGATGGAAAAACTTTTGCTTTCCGCTATCGCTAACTGGGAAGCTAAGAACGAAGATGCAAGCATTGAGGATGCTGACCTTTACATCAAGGAAATCCGTGTAGACGGAGGAACCATGTTGAAAAGATTGAGACCAGCTCCACAAGGAAGGGCACACAGAATCAGAAAGCGTTCCAACCATGTAACCATGATCTTGGAAGCCAATAACAACGTTGAAAGCTAGTAAATAGAATATGGGACAGAAGACTAATCCAATAGGAAATCGCTTAGGAATTATCAGAGGATGGGAATCCAACTGGTACGGAGGAAACGATTACGGCGATAAACTAGCTGAAGACGATAAGATCAGAAAGTACGTCTATGCACGTTTGGCAAAAGCAAGTGTGTCTAGAGTGATTATAGAAAGAACGTTGAAGTTGATCACCATTACCATTACCACCGCAAGGCCAGGTATTATTATCGGTAAAGGAGGACAAGAGGTTGATAAGCTTAAGGAAGAGCTTAAGAAGATCACCAACAAAGAAGTTCAGATTAACATTCACGAGATCAAAAGACCTGAACTGGATGCTAATTTGGTTGCTGCAAGTGTAGCAAGACAGATTGAAAGCAGAATTTCATACCGTAGAGCCATCAAAATGGCAATTGCAGCAGCAATGCGTATGAATGCAGAAGGTATCAAAATTCAGATTTCCGGACGTTTGAACGGTGCTGAGATGGCACGTTCCGAGTCTTACAAAGAAGGAAGAATTCCATTGTCCACTTTCCGTGCCGATGTTGATTATGCATTGCACGAAGCTCACACTACCTATGGTAGATTGGGTATTAAGGTGTGGATCATGAAAGGAGAGGTTTACGGTAAGAGAGAGCTTTCCCCTTTGGTAGGATTGAGCAAGAGTCAAGGAAAAGGCGGTAAACAAGAAGGTGGTAAAAAACCTCGCCGTAGAAAGTAATAAGATAAAGTTAAGGTAAGATGTTACAGCCAAAAAGAACGAAATTTCGTAAAGCCCAGAAAGGGCGTATGAAAGGAATCTCACAAAGAGGGCACCAACTTTCCAATGGAATGTTCGGTATCAAGTCCATGGATTCTCACTTCATTACTTCCCGACAAATCGAGGCTGCGCGTATCGCTGCGACAAGATACATGAAGAGACAAGGTCAGTTGTGGATCAAAATATTCCCGGACAAACCTATCACCAAAAAACCTCTTGAGGTTCGTATGGGTAAAGGTAAAGGTGCTCCAGAATATTGGGTAGCTGTTGTAAAACCAGGTAGAATCATGTTCGAGGTTGCCGGTGTACCAATGGATATTGCCAAAGAAGCCTTAAGGCTTGCGGCACAAAAACTACCGGTTAAGACCAAGTTTGTTGTAGCAAGGGATTATTCCGCTTAATTTTTAATTGAGAAGAAAAGATGAGACAATCAGAAATAAAAGAACTTTCAATTGAAGAGCTAAAGGAGAAGTTGGCCGAGTTGAAAAAACAACATGCCGATCTTAAGATGGCTCACGCCGTTACTCCATTGGAAAATCCTTTACAGATCAGAAAGACTAGAAGGACGGTAGCAAGACTTGCAACTGAATTAACTAAAAGGGAATTACAATAATTGGTTCTGCCTTATGGAAAACAGAAATTTAAGAAAAGAAAGAATAGGGGTTGTTACCAGCAACAAAATGGAGAAATCAATTGTGGTTTCCGAAGTTAAGCGTGTGAAGCACCCTATGTACGGTAAATTCGTTTTGAAGACCAAGAAATATGTTGCCCACGACGAAAAGAACGATTGCAACGAAGGCGATACCGTTAAAATAATGGAAACAAGACCATTGAGTAAGACTAAGTGCTGGAGATTGGTTGAAATCCTAGAAAGAGCTAAATAATTATGGTACAACAAGAATCAAGATTAAAGGTTGCGGACAATACTGGTGCAAAAGAAGTTTTGACCATCCGCGTACTAGGAGGAACAAAAAGGAGATACGCATCTTTGGGTGACAAAATTGTTGTTACCGTAAAAGAAGCTACTCCAAACGGTACTGTAAAAAAAGGTTCTGTTTCTACAGCGGTTGTTGTTAGAACCAAAAAGGAAGTAAGAAGACCAGATGGTTCTTACATCCGTTTTGATGACAATGCCTGTGTGTTGTTGAACCCAGCTGGCGAGATGAGAGGTACCCGTGTATTCGGACCTGTTGCCAGAGAATTGAGGGACAGACAGTTCATGAAGATTGTTTCATTGGCGCCTGAAGTGCTTTAAAAGAAATATCACAGAGATGAAGTTGAAAATTAAAACAGGGGATACGGTCAAAGTCATTGCGGGAGACCACAAGGGCAGTGAAGGTAAAGTACTAAAGGTAGACCGTGAAAAGAACAAGGCAATAGTGGAAGGGGTGAACACCGTTTCAAAACACGAGAAGCCTAGTGCACAGAACCCTCAAGGAGGCATAACTAAAAAGGAAGCGCCTATCCATATTTCAAATCTATCCTTGATCGATCCTAAGTCTGGCGATGCCACACGTGTTGGATACGAAGAAAGAGATGGGAAGAAAGTAAGGTTTTCCAAAAAATCCAATGAAGTAATTTAGTCATGAGTTACATTCCAAGATTAAAATCAGAATATAAAGAGCGTGTGATCAAAGCGCTTACTGACGAATTTGGTTACAAAAACGTAATGCAAGTTCCTAAGTTGGAAAAAATCGTAGTAAGCCGTGGTGTTGGTGCCGCTGTTTCCGATAAGAAATTGATTGATCACGCGGTTGACGAATTGACCAACATTACAGGTCAAAAAGCGGTTGCTACCTTATCTAAAAAGGATGTTGCTACATTCAAACTAAGAAAAGGAATGCCGATTGGCGCCAAAGTAACCCTTAGAGGAGAGCGCATGTATGAATTTTTGGATAGATTGATCACAACAGCCCTTCCAAGGGTACGTGATTTCCAAGGAGTGAGAGCTACCGGATTCGACGGTAGAGGTAACTACAACTTGGGTATCACCGAACAGATCATCTTTCCAGAGATCAACATAGACAGAATCAACAGAATCAACGGTATGGATATTACCTTTGTAACTTCTGCTGAGACTGATAAAGAAGCAAAATCATTGTTAACCCAATTGGGAATACCCTTTAAAAAGAACTAGTATGGCCAAGGAATCAATGAAAGCCCGTGAAAGAAAAAGGGCAAAAATGGTTGCAAAATATGCCGAGAAAAGAAAAGCACTAAAAGAAGCTGGCGATTACGAGGCTCTACAGAAGTTGCCTAAAAATGCATCTCCTGTACGTATGCGCAACCGTTGCAAATTGACCGGAAGACCAAGAGGATACATGAGAACTTTCGGTATCTCAAGGGTTACTTTTAGGGAAATGGCCAATCAAGGGTTAATTCCAGGAGTTAAAAAGGCAAGTTGGTAATTTAGATATAGAAAAGAAATGCTTACAGATCCAATTTCAGATTATTTGACCAGATTGAGAAATGCCAATAAGGCAGGTCATAGAGTAGTGGATATTCCCGCTTCCAATCTAAAAAAACAGATTACCAAAATATTGTTCGACCAAGGCTATATTTTGAGCTATAAGTTCGAAGAAGATAAAGTGCAGGGTAACATTAAAATTGCCCTTAAGTACGATAAATTCACTAAAGAACCTATCATCAAAAAATTGCAAAGGGTAAGTAAACCAGGTTTGCGTAAGTATGCAGGTTCCGGTGATTTGCCAAGAGTATTGAATGGTTTGGGTATTGCAATCGTGTCTACGTCACACGGTGTAATGACCAGCAAGCAAGCTCAGCAAGAGAACGTAGGTGGTGAAGTATTGTGCTACGTATATTAATTGAGAAAAGAGAAGAAAAATGTCAAGAATAGGTAACAGTCCAATTGCAATTCCTGATGGAGTCACTGTAGAGGTGAAAGATTCTTTGGTTACTGTAAAAGGTAGCTTAGGAGAACTTACTCAAGAGTTTTCAGGAGTTGATGTAAAGGTTGAGGATGGAAGTGTTGTTTTGGAACGCCCTTCAGAATCCAAAGATCACAAGGCTAAGCATGGTTTGTACCGTGCACTTATCAATAATATGGTATTGGGTGTGTCCAAAGGATGGACCAAGGAATTGGAACTTGTAGGAGTTGGGTATAGAGCCAGCAACCAAGGACAAAAATTGGACATTGCCCTTGGATTCTCTCACAACATCGTACTGGATATCGCTCCTGAGGTGAAAATTGAGACCGTATCCGAAAAAGGGAAAAACCCTATTGTAAAACTAACATCTCACGACAAACAATTGGTAGGTCAAGTAGCTGCCAAGATTAGATCTTTCCGTAAGCCTGAGCCTTACAAAGGAAAAGGTGTGAAATTTGTAGGTGAGCAATTAAGAAGAAAAGCAGGTAAATCAGCTTAATAATTAAGACTATGGGATTATCTAAGACTGAAAGAAAATTACGCATCCGAAGAAGAATACGCAAAGTATCCTTCGGAACTGAAACAAGACCAAGATTGTCTATTTTCAGAAGCAATAAAGAAATTTATGCCCAGTTGATCGACGACAACAAAGGTGTAACTTTGGCATCGGCCTCATCTAGAGATAAAGATGTGGATGCCAAGGGAACCAAATCGGAAGTCGCTACCAGCGTGGGTAAGGCCATAGCGGAAAAAGCCCTTAAGCTAGGAATCGAGGCCGTGGCATTTGATAGAGGTGGAAACCTATATCACGGAAGAGTAAAATCATTGGCTGAAGGAGCTAGGGAAGCAGGACTAAAATTCTAAGAAACTATGTACCAGAATTACAAAAACGTAGAAATAGTTAAGCCAGGTGGACTGGAGTTGAAAGACCGTTTGGTTGGAGTACAAAGGGTTACCAAGGTAACAAAAGGTGGTAGAGCCTTTGGTTTTTCAGCCATTGTTGTAGTTGGTGATGAAAACGGTGTTGTTGGACATGGTTTGGGAAAATCCAAAGAAGTTGCCACAGCGATTGCAAAAGCCATTGAGGATGCCAAGAAAAACTTGGTGCGTATTCCTTTGACCAAGGCTACACTTCCTCACGAGCAAAAAGGTAAATTCGGAGGTGCGAGAGTTTTCATTAAGCCTGCATCACACGGTACCGGAGTAATTGCTGGTGGAGCTGTGAGAGCGGTATTGGAAGCCGTAGGTGTGCAAGACGTATTGTCAAAATCACAAGGTTCATCCAACCCTCACAACGTGGTAAAAGCTACTTTTGATGCCTTGTTGCAACTAAGAAGTGCAGATACTGTAGCAAAACAAAGAGGAGTTTCTTTGGAAAAAGTCTTTAAAGGATAAACATAGGATATTATGTCAAAGATTAAGGTTAAACAAGAAAAGAGCGCCATCAAAAGGCCACAGAACCAAAAAAGAACTTTGGAGGCACTTGGTTTGCGCAAGATCGGGCAGGTTGTTGAACACGATGCAACCCCTAGTATCCTTGGAATGGTAGAAAAGGTAAAACACTTGGTTTCCACAGAGGAAGCTTAAAATATAAAGGCACATGGATTTGAATAATCTAAAACCAGCGGAAGGCGCTGTGCACAAAGAAGGGAAACGAGTAGGAAGAGGAGAAGGATCCGGTAAAGGAGGAACTTCCACCCGTGGACACAAAGGAGCCAAATCTAGATCTGGTTATTCCAAAAAGATTGGTTTCGAAGGTGGTCAGATGCCATTGCAAAGACGTGTTCCCAAGTTTGGTTTTAAAAACATCAACAGAAAGGAATACAGAGGAATCAATCTAGGTAAACTACAAGAGTTCGTAGACAACGGTACTTTTAAAGGTGAAGTAACCTTTGAAGGTCTTGTAGAAAACGGGTTGGCCCACAAAAACGATTTGGTAAAGATTTTAGGAGATGGTGAATTGAAAGCTTCTCTTAAGGTATCGGTACATAAATTTACTGCTTCCGCTAAAGCTGCTATCGAAGCTGCTGGAGGTGAGGCAATAAGTTTATAAGACATAGAGCATGAAGAAATTTATTGAGACCATATCCAATATTTGGAAGATTGATGAACTAAGACAACGTATCATCCTTACACTGGGACTACTATTGGTTTACCGATTTGGAGCCCAAATTGTTCTTCCGGGTATTGATACTGCCCAATTGGCCCAATTAACCTCAAGTACTGAAAATGGTATTTTAGGTATTCTTAATGCTTTTACAGGTGGTGCTTTTGCGAATGCTTCGGTGTTCGCTTTGGGTATTATGCCCTATATCTCGGCATCCATTGTAGTTCAGTTGATGGGAATCGCAATTCCTTATCTTCAAAAACTACAAAAAGAAGGAGAAAGTGGAAGAAAGACCATTAACCAAATTACACGTTGGTTGACCATTGGTATCTGTATTGTACAGGCACCGGCATATTTGTACGGTCTTGGAGCCCTTGGTGTTCCAGATAGTGCTTTTGTGTTGGGTAAAGGTCTTGATTTTATTGTTCCATCGGTAATCATCTTGGTAACAGGATGTGTTTTTGCGATGTGGTTGGGTGAAAAAATCACTGATAAAGGAATCGGAAACGGTATCTCTTTATTGATTATGGTAGGTATTATTGCTACCATGCCTCAATCATTTGTTCAGGAATTTATTTCAAGAACAGCCAACAACACCGGAGGTATTATGTTTATCTTAATTGAGGTGATTGTATGGTTCTTGGTGATCTTGGCCAGTGTTTACTTGACCATGGCTGTAAGACAGATTCCAGTACAATATGCAAGAAGAACCGCTTCTGGTGGTTATGAGAAAAATATTATGGGAGCCCGCCAGTACATTCCTTTAAAGTTGAATGCATCTGGTGTAATGCCGATTATTTTTGCACAAGCTATCATGTTCGCTCCAAGTTTAATAGGAAGAACATTTAATGATACAGCGGCCGGGCAATGGATGGAGGTTCAATTCGCAGATATCTTCGGATTGGCATACAATATTCTGTTTGCCTTGTTAATCATAATATTCACGTACTTTTACACCGCGATTACCGTGCCTACCAATAAAATGGCCGATGATCTAAAAAGAAGCGGAGGATTTATTCCTGGTATTCGTCCTGGAAAAGAAACAGGTGATTATTTAGATAAAATCATGTCGTTGATCACATTGCCGGGTTCAGTATTTTTAGCACTTTTGGCGGTACTGCCTGCAGTTGTGGTAAAATTGATGGATGTACAGGCAGGATGGGCATTATTTTACGGAGGAACATCCCTATTGATTATGGTAGGTGTAGCAATCGATACCGTACAACAAGTAAATTCTTATTTGTTGAACAGACATTACGATGGCTTGATGAAAACCGGAAAAAATAGAAAAGTAGCATAATATATGGCAAAGCAGCCAGCAATAGAACAAGACGGGACTATTATTGAAGCATTGTCCAATGCAATGTTCAGGGTAGAATTGGAAAATGGGCACGTGGTAACAGCACATATCTCAGGAAAAATGAGAATGCACTATATCAAATTGCTTCCCGGAGATAAGGTAAAGTTGGAGATGAGTCCATACGATTTAACAAAAGCAAGAATTACTTATAGATACTAATTACATGAAAGTAAGAGCATCAATAAAGAAGAGAAGTGCCGACTGCAAAATAGTACGCAGAAAGGGCAGATTGTACGTAATCAACAAAAAGAATCCTAGATTTAAACAAAGACAAGGGTAATTATGGCAAGAATTGCAGGTGTAGATATACCTAAACAAAAGCGTGGCGTTATTTCACTTACCTATATCTTCGGAGTGGGTAATAGCAGGGCGCAAGAGATTTTGAAGACCGCCCAAGTAAGCGAGGATACCAAAGTTCAAGATTGGACCGACGAAGAGATCGGAAGAATTAGGGATGCCGTTTCTGCTTACACCATTGAAGGTGAGCTTCGTTCAGAGACCCAAATGAACATCAAGCGTTTGATGGACATTGGTTGTTACCGTGGAATTCGTCACAGAGCAGGATTGCCACTAAGAGGTCAACGTACCAAGAACAACTCTAGGACCAGAAAAGGAAAAAGAAAAACAGTTGCCAACAAGAAGAAAGCAACTAAATAATAAGCAGTAACAGTCATTAGTTAGTATTTAGACGTTAGAAGAATCTGTTTGAAATGTAAAAGTCTAGGATTCCAATAACTAAGAGCTAACACTAGAAACTAAAAAATATGGCAAAGGCAAGTACCAAAACAGCAAAGAAGCGTAAAGTAGTAGTAGAATCTACTGGTGAGGCGCACGTGGTAGCATCTTTCAATAATATCATCATTTCCCTTACCAACAAAAAAGGAGACGTAATCTCTTGGTCTTCTGCTGGTAAAATGGGATTCCGTGGTTCTAAAAAGAACACACCTTACGCAGCTCAGGTAGCCGCCGAAGATTGTGCCAAAGTAGCACACGAGGCAGGTTTGAGAAAAGTAAAGGTTTATGTTAAAGGACCAGGTAACGGTAGAGAATCTGCTATCCGTACCATTCACAATGCTGGTATCGAGGTAACTGAAATCGTGGACGTAACTCCACTACCACACAACGGGTGTAGACCACCTAAAAGAAGAAGAGTTTAATTATCAATTATATTGTTTAACGGGCCCCCTAAAAAGGGTCTTCACCAAAGGTGCACGCAGATTATCGAAGGATAAGCCTTAATTCATAATCGTACCTTTAAAAAAATAGAAGATGGCAAGATATACAGGACCAAAAACAAAAATCGCCAGAAAATTTGGAGAGGCGATTTTCGGAGACGACAAGTCTTTTGAAAAGAAAAATTATCCTCCAGGACAACACGGTAACAACCGTCGCCGTGGAAAAAAATCTGAATACGCTATTCAGTTGGCCGAAAAACAAAAGGCCAAATATACCTACGGTATTTTGGAGCGTCAGTTCCGTAACCTTTTTGCTGAGGCAAAAAGAAAAGAAGGAGTAACCGGTGAGGTTTTGCTTCAATTGTGTGAGTCCCGTTTGGACAACGTAGTGTACAGAATGGGTATTTCCCCTTCAAGAAGAGGAGCTCGTCAGTTGGTATCGCACCGTCACATTACCGTTAACGGTGAAGTGGTGAACATTCCATCTTACAAATTGAAGCCAGGCGATGTTGTTGGTGTAAGGGAAAAATCAAAATCTGTTCAAGCTATAGAAGATTCATTGGCAAACAATAGTAGTGTTTACGAATGGATTACTTGGAACTCGGCAACAAAAGAAGGAACTTTTGTTACCATTCCAGAAAGACTTCAGATTCCTGAAAACATCAAGGAACAACTGATCGTCGAATTGTACTCTAAATAAGAATTCAACATTAATCCAATTATGGCATTACTTAATTTTCAGAAGCCCGATAAAGTTATAATGATCGATTCCACAGATTTCGAAGGGAAATTTGAATTTCGCCCTTTGGAACCTGGTTATGGATTAACAGTTGGGAATGCGCTGAGAAGAGTATTACTTTCCTCTTTGGAAGGTTTTGCTATCACTTCTGTACGCATCGATGGAGTTGAACATGAGTTTTCTGTTATTCCAGGCGTTGTAGAAGACGTTACCGAAATCATTTTGAACCTTAAACAAGTTAGGTTCAAGAGACAGATTGATGATGTTGAGAGCGAGACCGTTTCTATTTCCGTAAGTGGAAAAGAACAAATGACCGCAGGAGATTTCCAAAAATTCATTTCCGGATACCAAGTGCTAAACCCTGATTTGGTGCTTTGCAACATGGATCCAAAAGTGAGCATCAACATGGAGATTGTGATTGAAAAAGGACGTGGATACGTTCCTGCAGAAGAAAACAAAAAATCCAATGCACCTTTGGGGAGCATTGCGGTTGATTCTGTTTACACTCCAGTTAAAAACGTAAAATATAGCATCGAAAACTATAGGGTAGAGCAAAAGACCGATTACGAAAAATTGGTTTTCGAAATCATCACAGATGGTTCCATCCACCCAAAAGATGCTTTGACCGAAGCTGCCAAAGTTTTGATTCACCACTTTATGTTGTTCTCCGATGAGCGTATCACCCTTGAGGCTGATGAAATTGCTCAAACCGAGACGTATGATGAGGAGTCATTGCACATGCGTCAGTTGTTGAAAACCAAATTGGTCGACATGGATTTGTCCGTAAGGGCTTTGAACTGTCTAAAAGCTGCCGAAGTGGATACTTTGGGAGATTTGGTTTCCTTCAACAAGAACGATTTGATGAAATTCAGAAACTTTGGTAAAAAATCCTTGACCGAATTGGAAGAGTTGGTGATCAACAAAGGACTTCAGTTTGGAATGGATTTGAGCAAATACAAATTAGATAAAGATTAATAATCATATTTTGCTCCCCAAGTAACATTGGGTCTGGAAGCAAGATGATAAATTAGAACCATGAGACACGGAAAAAAATTCAATCACTTAGGAAGAACAGCTGCCCACAGAAAGGCAATGTTGGCCAACATGGCTTGTTCCTTAATCGAGCACAAGCGCATCAACACCACTGTGGCTAAAGCAAAAGCTTTAAAGCAGTTTGTTGAACCTTTGATCACCAAGGCAAAAACCGAAAACAACCAGACTACCGAAAAAGGTATGCACAACAGAAGAGTTGTTTTCAGTAACCTTAGAAGCAAAGAGGCCATCACTGAATTGTTCAGCACAGTTGCTGAAAAAGTAGGTGACAGACCAGGTGGATATACCAGAATCATTAAATTGGGTAACCGATTGGGAGATAACGCTGATATGGCAATGATCGAGTTGGTAGACTTCAACGAAGTTTACAACGCTGGTAAGCCTAAGAAGAAATCTACCAGAAGAAGTAGAAGAGGCGGAGGTAGCAAAGCTGAGGCTCCTGCTCCAGTAGCTGAAACCAAAACTGACGATTCTGAAGAATAAGAAGAATGTTATTAACTATTGTATTAGTGGAAAAAGGATAAGTGAGAACTTATCCTTTTTTTATGTTTTTTTGTCATAACTGAATTTAGAGCACACAATGAAGTATCACACAAAGAAAAAAGCGTTGATTTTGTTGGCCGATGGAACCATCTTTTATGGTAAGGCCGTAGGAGGAAAAGAAGGTACAGCTGTAGGTGAGGTATGTTTCAATACCGGAATGACAGGGTATCAAGAGATTTTCACAGATCCCTCTTACTATGGACAGTTAATGGTGACCACCAATGCCCATATCGGAAATTATGGTGCCCATTTGGAAGAAATTGAATCTGATTCAATTAAAATTGCAGGACTTATCTGTAAGAATTTCAGTTACGATTATTCCAGACCAAGCGCAGAAATGAGCTTGTTGGAATTTTTAAACCAGAATAATTTATTGGCCATTTCAGATGTGGATACCCGCGCATTGGTAAGCTACATTAGAGATAACGGAGCCATGAATGCTTTGATATCAACCCGTGTGGATGAAATCGATGCTTTGAAGGAAGAGTTAAAACAAGTGCCAAGTATGGAAGGTTTGGAACTTTCTTCCAAAGTTTCCACCAAAGAACCATATTTCTATGGTGATGAGAATGCCGAAATTAAAATTTCAGCTTTGGATATTGGAATCAAAAAGAACATTCTAAGAAACTTGGCCAAGCGGGGAGCCTACATAAAAGTGTATCCTTACAACGCTTCCTTTGAGGAAATGAAAGAATGGAACCCTGATGGATACTTTATTTCCAATGGACCTGGGGATCCAGAACCATTGACCGAGGCAGTGGCCGCTGCCAAGGAAATGATCAATTCTGAAAAACCATTGTTCGGAATTTGTTTGGGACACCAAGTATTGGCTTTGGCCAATGGTATTTCTACCTATAAAATGCACAACGGGCACCGAGGAATCAACCATCCGATTTTAAACTTGGTGACAGGGAAGGGTGAAATCACTTCTCAAAACCATGGTTTTGCCATCAACAGAGAAGAAACCGAAGCACATCCAGAATTGGAAATCACCCACACACATTTGAACGACCATACCGTGGCTGGAATCAAAATGAAGGACAAGCAAGTTTTTTCGGTACAATATCACCCAGAAGCTAGTCCAGGACCGCATGATGCCGAGTATTTGTTCGACCAATTTTTCGATGCGATCAAAACCAGTAAGAATTAAAACGTTGTAGTTTTATTTTTAAGTTATTTCCAGCTATTTGTGAAAGATATCATAAAGGAAAAAGGACACCTTTTCGTATCTTTACACGAATAATCACAACACTAAATATTGAGATAAAATGAGCATTATTATCAACATTCATGCAAGACAAATATTGGATTCAAGAGGAAATCCAACAGTAGAGGTAGACGTACTTACCGAAAATGGTATTTTGGGAAGGGCTGCAGTTCCTTCTGGAGCATCTACAGGTGAGCATGAGGCTGTTGAGTTGCGAGATGGTGGAGACTCCTTTATGGGAAAAGGTGTTGGGAAAGCCGTAAACAACGTAAATTCAGTTATAGCAGAAGAATTGATCGGAACATCTGTTTTCGAACAAAACCATATTGATAAAACCATGATCGAATTGGATGGTACGCCAAACAAATCGAAATTGGGAGCCAACGCAATCCTAGGGGTGTCTTTGGCAGTGGCAAAGGCTGCAGCCAACGAATTGGGAATGCCTTTGTACCACTATGTGGGTGGTGTTAGTGCCAACACATTGCCGGTGCCCATGATGAACATTATTAACGGTGGATCTCACTCCGATGCACCTATCGCCTTCCAAGAATTTATGGTAATGCCCGTTAAGGCAAAAGATTTTAGCCATGCCATGCAAATGGGAACTGAAATCTTCCACAACCTTAAGAAAGTATTGCATGATCGTAATTTGAGCACGGCTGTAGGAGACGAGGGTGGATTTGCGCCAACCTTGGAAGGTGGTACCGAAGATGCTTTGGATACCATCGGAAAAGCAGTTGAAAAAGCTGGATACAAATTGGGTGATGATGTAATGATTGCTTTGGACTGTGCTTCTGCAGAGTTCTACGTAGACGGAAAATACGACTACACCAAGTTCGAAGGAGATAAAGGAATGGTAAGAACCTCCGAAGAGCAAGCCCAATACTTGGCAGATCTTTGTGAAAAATATCCAATTATCTCTATTGAGGATGGAATGGACGAAAACGATTGGGACGGTTGGAAATTGTTGACCGAAAAAATCGGCGATAAAGTTCAGTTGGTTGGGGACGATTTGTTTGTGACCAATGTAGAGCGTTTGTCCAGAGGTATCGAAAACGGAATTGCCAACTCTATCTTGATCAAAGTAAACCAAATTGGTACGTTGACAGAGACCATTGCTGCCGTGAACATGGCTAAAAATGCAGGATACACTTCTGTAATGTCTCACCGTTCAGGAGAAACTGAGGACAACACCATCGCTGATTTGGCAGTGGCGTTGAACACAGGTCAGATCAAAACCGGTTCAGCCTCCCGTAGTGACCGTATGGCGAAATACAACCAATTGCTTAGAATTGAAGAGGAATTGGGAGACATCGCTTACTACCCACAAGAAAAAGCTTTCAAGGTAAAATAAGCATAATGATTTAATAGCATAGAAGAAGCCTTTCCAAAACTGGAAAGGCTTTTTTTTGTTACACTAATAAACTTTGGTTAAATTAAGGGTAACAAACTACCATTTTTATACTTCCCTCATGAATAACTTTCTCTTCGTAGCCGCCGAAAATGATGCATTGGAAAACTGCAAAGCTGGTGGAATGGGCGATGTGGTGCGCGATGTGCCCCGTCAAATTTCTGAGCATGGCGATAAAGTGCACGTTATCGTGCCATCATATTCGCGATTGCACCATGGGGGAATACCTAAAACTACTTTAAATTTTATGCTTCGTGGAATGGTCTACACGGCAGAATTGTATGAAGTAAAACCAAAAAAGGACTTCCCGAATATTTTCCATTACGTGCTGCATCATCCAGAAATAGAAGCAGGAGACATTGCGCATATTTACCACAATGATCCAGAAGAACCATTTTATACCGATGCCATTAAGTATTTTATATTCTGTACCGCCGTGGCCGAAGCAATCAAAAAAGGGGCCTTTGGAGCTATAGATGTGGTCCATTTGCACGATTGGCATTCCAGTTTATTGTTGTTTTTAAGAGAATACCATCCCGAGTATACCCACCTTAAGGATATTCGCGTAGTGTACAGCATTCACAATCTGGCCATTCAAGGTATTCGCCCGTTCAGTGGGAATTATTCATCGGTAAAGCATTGGTTCCCCAACGTGCCTATCGACTACCAAAGGTTGATGGATTACCGTTATCAGGATTGTATCAATTTGATGGCCGTAGGTATACGTTTTGCCGATGCAGTGCACACCGTATCGCCATCTTATATGGAAGATGTGATGAAACCTAGTTCACCACCCGAGTTTATTGGGGGCGAAGGGTTGGAAAATGATTTGGTCCAAGCCCATGAAGAAGGGCGTTTGTTTGGTGTTTTGAATGGTTGCAACTATAAGAACATCAACAAAGAGAAGAAAGGAAATATTTATCGAAATACCGTAAAGGCTTTGTTTCGATGGTTGCAAGAAGAGTCCAAAAAATACAAGGCCGACTTTTTGGCCCATACCGGTGAAAAAATCATGGCTTTTGTAGATGATAGACCCGATTTTATAGTATCCAGCGTTGCAAGGTTAACGGAACAAAAGTTTTATTTTTTTATGCGATCACCGGAAGCTTTTGTCGAAATTTTAAAGCGATTGGAAAAAGTGAACGGTATTTTCATGCTCTTGGGAACTGGAGCGCCTGAGTACGAAGAACTTTTTAGAGACTTGAGCTACAAGCATAAAAACTTTGTTTTTACCAATGGGCAGTCCGAAAAGTTAATCGATTCCCTTTATCTCGAATCTGACCTTTATTTTATGCCGAGTTTGTTCGAGCCTTGTGGTATAAGCCAAATGCTGGCCATGCGAAATGGGAACCCTTGTTTGGTGCATCATACCGGAGGACTCAAAGATACAGTGGAGCATTTGAAGACAGGGTTTAGTTTTGATGGCGATACTTACGATGAGAAAATCACCAATATGTTAGAAGTGTTCGATGTGGCTTTGGATGTCTTTGTAAACGATAAACCAACATGGAAAAAAATCCAAGCAGCAGCGCGTAAAAAACGATTTACTTGGGAAAAATCAGTGAATGAATACTACAAGCTGCTCTATAATCTGGAATAGGTAATTTTTTCTATATCATTTTAGCGTTAATATCTGCACAAATAACAAATTGAAATTGTTAATGGTTGTGCTTTTTCGTAATTTCCGCATTCTTATTTTACTAATCTATTAAAATATAAAATGTCGGATAAAGCAATACTCGAATACGGGGGAGAAAGGTATGAATTCCCTGTGATTAAAGGTACTGAAGATGAATTGGCCATAGATATCAAAACGTTGCGTGCTGCAACAGGAATGGTGACCATAGACCCAGGTTACAAAAATACTGGCTCTTGTGAAAGTGCCATTACCTTTCTCGATGGTGAGAAGGGAATTCTGAGATATAGAGGGTATTCCATCGAAGACCTTGCCGAGAAAGCTGACTTTTTAGAAGTGGCCTACCTTTTGATTTTTGGTGAATTGCCAAACAAGGAGCAACTGGAAAAATTTCATAACGACATCAAGGAAGAATCCCAAGTGGATGAGGAAATGAAGAAGATTTTGGATGGCTTTCCAAAATCTGCACACCCGATGGGTGTTTTGTCTTCATTGACCAGTGCATTGGTGGCCTTTAACCCAACTTCAGTGGATGTTTCCTCGGAATCGGCCATGTACAATTCAATTGTGCGCATTTTGGCTAAATTTCCCGTATTGGTAGCTTGGACGCTTCGCAAGAAAAAAGGTCTTCCGTTGGATTACGGTGATGATACCTTGGGCTATGTGGAGAATATTCACAAGATGATGTTCAAAAGACCAAACCAAGAGTATAAAAAAGACCGGATCGCTATCGATGCCTTGGATAAGCTTTTGATTCTTCACGCTGATCACGAACAAAACTGTTCAACATCAACCGTAAGAATTGTAGGTTCATCCCACGCTGGATTATTTGCTTCTTTGTCTGCAGGTATTTCTGCACTTTGGGGCCCGTTGCACGGAGGTGCCAACCAAGCAGTATTGGAAATGCTGGAAGCTATCGAGGCAGATGGTGGAGGTACCAAAAAATATATGGCCAAGGCCAAGGATAAGAACGATCCTTTCAGATTGATGGGCTTTGGACACCGCGTTTATAAAAACTTCGACCCAAGAGCTAGAATTATTAAAAAGGCTGCTGATGAGGTATTGGGCAACTTAGGTATAGAAGACCCAATTTTGGATATTGCCAAAGGTTTGGAAAAAGAAGCCTTGGAAGACTCCTACTTTGTGGACAGAAAATTGTACCCGAACGTCGATTTCTACTCTGGTATTATTTATAGGGCTTTGGGCATTCCAACCGAAATGTTCACCGTAATGTTCGCATTGGGTAGGTTACCCGGATGGATTGCACAATGGAGAGAGATGCGATTGAGAAAAGAACCTATTGGAAGACCACGACAAGTGTATATCGGAGAAAACTTAAGACCATTTGTTTCCTTGGAAAAAAGGTAAGATTTGGGACTAAATAATTAAAAAGGGGCGGATTTATCCGCCCCTTTTATTTTAGGTGTAACAGTCTACCTGCCAAAGGCACTTTGATTTAAGGACCTATCGCTGTCATAGCAAATTCGCATAATTTCACAATGGTAATGCTTTCGAATTTCCGAAAGTCCACTGTCGGCAAGTATATTTTTAGATCGTTGAAACTCTTTATGGACAAAATCATGGGCATCGATGGCATTTAGGCTTTTTACAGTCGAATCCATGGACTTGCCATACTTTTCGATGGAGGCATTCACCTTGGCGATATCCCAATCTCTTTTGATGGTGACAGAATCTGCAGTGGGATGATAATCCACTGGCAAATCCTCCTTATCAATACAGTCTTTGTATTTGGCCGAATAGGTTTGGGTAATAAGCGAGTTATTTATCCTGTTGTTTTGCGCATCAACATAAAATGATTTCATACTTCCTACAACGGCGAAAACGCCGGTGATTAAAATTGTGGGGAACAATAATTTTTTCATATGTAAGAAAAATCTTAAAGCAAATGTAATTATTTAAATTTTTCACTCCATATTTTTGGTCCAAAATTTGACTATAAATGGTGTGTTTTAAGCATTTGATAAACAAAAGGTTGATTAAATTAAAAATTTTTCAAAGGATCAAATGTTCCCCATAATTGAGCAATAAGTTTTCCATTTTTTGTAAGTGGGAATTCTGCTTTAAAACACTAGATTTGCCATAGAATTTTTGTGGAATTTCCGTAGAGCTACCATAATATTCGTTTTTAAAGACATAAAATATGATGCAACTGAACATAGTTGATGAAACCAGCCCTTTAAAAGCTGTTATTTTAGGAACAGCAAAAAGTAATGGGCCGGTTCCAACCATAGAAGAGGCATACGACCCTAAATCCATCGAGCATATTAAGGCCGGCACCTACCCGAAGGAGGCTGATATGATTCAAGAAATGGAGGCCTTTGCCGCTGTTTTTAATAAATATGGCGTTGAGGTCTATCGTCCAGAGGTTTTGCAGGACTGTAATCAGATTTTTGCAAGGGATATTGCATTTGTAATTGAGGACAAGTTGTTTCATGCCAATATTTTACCCGACCGTGAGCGTGAGTTTGTGGCCATTCATGATGTATTGGATAAAATCGACCCAAAAAAGATTGTTCGACCTCCAGAAGAAGTGCATATTGAAGGAGGGGATGTAATGCCTTGGAACGATCATATTTTTATCGGAACCTACACAGGGGCGGATTATTCAAGTTATATTACCGCCCGCACCAATATGGAAGCAGTGGAATTTATCCGTGACATGTTCCCTCATAAAACCGTTAAATCATTTGAACTTAGAAAATCCAACACCGACCCAAAAGAAAATGCCTTGCACCTGGATTGTTGCTTTCAACCCATAGGAAAGAACAAGGCCATTTTGCATAAGAACGGATTTTTAGTGGAAGAGGAATATCAATATTTGGTGGATTATTTCGGAAAGGAGAATATCTTTGAAATCTCAAGGGATGAGATGTACCAAATGTTCAGCAATGTGTTTTCCATTTCACCCGAAGTGGTGGTATCGGAAAAGAGCTTTACCCGTTTGAACAACTGGTTGCGAGAGCAAGGCTTTACCGTAGAAGAAATTCCGTATGCCGAAATCGCCAAACAAGAAGGCTTGTTGCGCTGTAGCACCATGCCACTGATTAGATCATAATTTATAACCCACTTCCTGCTGCCACAGGTGCACTAATTTTTTAAAAGGATTGAGAGCGCAGATTACCAATACTATTTTAATGGTTCGTCCTGTAAATTTTAGGATGAACGAACAAACCGCAGTCAACAATTATTTTCAGGAAGACCCACACCTAAAAAATGCGGAAATCAATAAAAAGGCACAGGAAGAGTTCGACCAATTTGTAAAGGTTCTTCGGGAGCACGGTGTGCAGGTAATTACCATAAGTGATACTTTGGAACGCGATACGCCCGACTCCATATTTCCAAATAACTGGGTTTCCTTTCATGAAAGTGGAACTGTTTGCGTGTACCCCATGTTTGCCGAAAACCGAAGAAAAGAGCGTCGTGAAGATGTTTTGGAGCTTTTGGAAGAACATGGATTTGTGATCAACAATGTCATGGATTATACCTCGGCCGAGGACGAAGAAATTTATTTGGAAGGCACTGGCAGTATTTTAAAGGATCGCACCAACCAAAAGGCGTATTGCGCACTTTCCGAACGCGCCCATGAAGAATTGTTCATTGAGTTTTGTGAGGATTTTGACTGCTTTCCTGTTATATTCCACGCCAATCAAACGGTGAATGGTGAACGGTTGCCCATTTATCATACCAATGTAATGATGGCCATGGCCGAAACCTTTGTGGTGATTTGTTTGAGCACCATTGATGACAAAAAGGAACGCAAAAACGTTGTTGAGCATATTAAAAAGGATGGACGTGAAATTATAGACATTACGGAAAAACAGATGTACCATTTTGCTGGGAATATGCTACAGGTGATTGGTGCCAACGACCAACGATATATGGTGATGAGTACCCAAGCCTATAATAGTCTTACCGATGCGCAAATTAAGGCAATTGAAAAGCATTGTCCTATTATTCACAGTCCTTTGGATACCATTGAAACTTGTGGAGGAGGTAGTGCCCGTTGCATGATGGCGGAGGTGTTTTTGCCAAAGGCATAACAAAATAATTTGCCATTCTGAACAGCGTGAAGAATCTTTATTCTAATGAAGGTTTTTAATTTGACACTCCTGCCTGTAGTAGGCAGGATTTTCACCAACTGACCAAAGGATATAATTCTTAATACTACAGTGTACAGCAATTTTGTAATTAATAAAGAACGCGATACATAAAAAAATCATCTATAATAAAAGCATTACTGGCATTTTCATGTACCCTATATTTTGCAGTCATTTTATCACCAAAGGATTGATAGGATTTATTTGGTAAAATAATTTTCTCCAAATATTCATCATAGGTTTCAATTCCGTCATATTTTGTTATTTGAGACTGATACAACATGAAATCTCGATTTTGCATATGATTATATAATTGATAATCTTTTAATTCTTCAGGAATTTCAGGGATTGTAATTTCTTGAGTTTTTTGACTGTCAAAAACAAAAATCCATTCAAATTGTCCTTCATATTGGTTAGCATACCTTTGTATTATCGTTTTTCCTACGGTATGCTCTCCAGAGTCAATTGTATATTGGATGGTTTTATCATTCAACAAATGATCCACAGACCAATCTGGAACTTCATAATATGTTTCAGGTAGTCCTCTTCCTATCACCGCAAAGTCATCAGACACAATTTTAAACTTATATTCTTGAAAAACATCTAACCAGAAATAATTTACTGGACCAGGGTGATAAAAGGTACTTTTTAAATCATCAAAAATTGAATATCCATTGTTGATTCTATAATCTTCTAAGGAATCATACCCCTTAATATCAATGTCAACTAATCCAACATTACTAAATTCTACACTTGAATTTTGTATACCCTCATCAATAAAATCTGAAACACTGATATTAGTTTCTATATCCTCAGGTAGTGGGTTGTCAAAAGCTAAATATTTATACTGATCAAAACAGCTAAACTCCAAAAACAAGTAAATCTTATCTGATGACAATGTTGGGTCTCCTAGGTGATCAAAGGTTCGTATTTGAATATCTTCGTCACCGGAATGACTGTAAAATATATTGTAGCCTGGACCATAACAAGTCAAGTTTTGAGCACATGGATCCATTCCAGTTAACTTAAAGTCAGTTGTTATTTTATAATTGGGATTTTGCTTTCTAGTTTTTAAAGTGTATGTATTATGTTTATTTCGTTTTAGATTGGATATAGTAAACATTTCACCCGATTGGGGACCATTTAAATATCCCGAAATTTCCATTAGAGTTAACATGAATTCTTCTTCCAATGAAAATTCTCTTTCGGAATATAATTTCACTATCGAATTATTTTCACCTTTGGCAAAATCAAGTACCTTACCGTTAATGTCCGAGGCTAAATAAAAAAGTTGGGTAGCAGGATAATTTGATGGTAAATAGTCTTCCTTTATATCAATTATCATCAATAATCTTTTTATTTTGATGGGAACATTGATTTGAGAAATGTTACCAACGCTATCACTAGCTTCAAAAATTAATTCGTACTCTCCAACAGCATAGCTTTCAGGGTCAAATTCAAAGTTTAATTCATCAAAATTTTCAAATTCTTTCACAAGAGAATCACCAAGTGATATTTTAAATCCTGATATTTCGGAAAATTCATCTGAAAGGGAGGTTGAAATTATTGTTTTCTCACCAAGGATAACATCATCCATAATTCCTTCTACAATAAGTTCGGGCCCTGTATTGTCTGAAATAAAATCAACCTGATACGAAGTAATGTTTTCTGCGAAATCCTCTGCGATAATTACAAGTGAATGTTCTCCATCTGCAGAATTCAATGTGTTGAGGTCAAGGGTAAATCCAGTCTCTGTCTCAACAACAACAATAGTCGAGTTGTCAACCAAGGCACTTACCTCCTTGATTCCCTGTTCATCATAAGCATTAAAGGTTACAATGTTCTCACCACCATTTAATACAGTGCCATTTTCAATTGTGACATTTGAAATTGAAGGCAAATCATTATCAATATATATTATTTGCTCCACCTCGGAGGAATTGTCATTTATATCCACTACAACAACTTTTAATACATATTCCTTGTATTTGGTCAAGTCAGCAACCTTGGAAGTGTAACTAGATAAATCGATTGTAAAATTAAATGGAGGAGTGTTTGATTGCGCCACAACTTCATTATTTAAAAAAATAGTCACAGATTTAATACCCTCGTTGTCCGTCGTGTTTGGATTAAGATCTATACTATTGCCTACAATTATGGGGTCAGTAGAATTTTTTCCAAAACCAGCAATTTCAAGATTAATTTCTGGGGGTGTAGTATCAATGTTTTGTTCTTCACTGGAGTGGTCTGAGGAGCAAGAAATCAAAGCAAAAATATATAAAAATATAATTACTCTTAACGTAAGATTATTCATTCAAATTGGTTATTTTTCAAATCTACTAATTAGTTGTGATTTTAAAACAACCCTGAATTTGCAATTAGATAAAGCGATTTATTTTTTAGTTAAATGACCAATGCTTTTATTTATATTAAAACAGGCTACTCTTCCTCGGCTGTAAATCCACGAATCGCTTGGTTGGGCTCCATAATAGTATATCCTTTCCAAAATTCAGGGTCATAGCGGGGCATATAGGTGGCACGAACGGTTTTATCTTCTTTGTAGGTTTCAAACTCGTTTTCGGCAATTTTATCTTGGTTAAACACCACCAATTCCCATTTGTTGGTCATGTTCATGCGGAAATCGATGTTCAGCTTGAGTTCATTTTGTTTACGGCGGCCTTTTACATGTTTGTTTTTTTCTACCACCTTTAAAGGACGGTCAATTCCGAAGTATTTGCCATCGGAAAAATCCATGAATTGAAGATCATACTTTCCGTTGGAAAGTTTGGCAAATCGCATGGTGCCTTTGTATACCGTTTCGCGATAGGTTATGCCCAACAATCTAAAGTTTCGTAGGCGTTGCACATTGATAAAATCCAGTCGCATTACGGCAAAGTCCTCTATATTGATATACAATCGGCCTTTAAAATCGGCGCTGCTTCTCTTGGGCCAAAAATCCACCACATATACTCCAGCTTCGCCAATATCGGCATAGCCTGCCAGCTTAAACTCATAACGGTTGGGTTTATCCACTAAATCCAACTTCGTGTCCTCCTTGTAATATAATTGGCCCAACATTTCTTTGAAAAACCAACGCTGACTATCCACCAACCCTGAGACACTATCTTTTTCTACCTGTGCCTTTACTTTTTTAACTTGATCCACACGTTCATCATCCAATGTGTCCAAAATGGAATCGACCTGAATTTTTTCACTAAAAATGCCCGATTTGATTTTTAAGTAGGAACCCTGTTTTACATTTTGTTTAAAAATTTCCTCCATGTGCTCGGCCAAGTCCTCAAAAGAGCTCACATCCCGTTTATCGTAAAGATCCGCTGCTTTAATAATGTTCAACTTGTATTTTGTGTTGTTTTTATAGAGGTCGCCAAAACTTTCGGTGTAATGCGACGCGTTTTTGGGAATGGACCTGGCAATGCTGTCCATGAGTTCTTTGTTCAACTCTTTGATGGATGATTTTTCAAACCCAAAATCTACTTTTTCCATGTTGGCCAGTTCAGCTTTCCGAAGAAAAAATCGTTGTTTAACTGGGCTTTTATTGACGTTGATGGGTATGTTTTCAATCATTTTTTCAATGATATCATCCACTTCCAACTCTTTGTCAAAAAGATAAACACCGCTCAGTTCAATGGCTTTTGCGCTCAAGTAGACCAAACTGTCTTGCATTTGCTCCAAAGTGAAGCCTTTCTTTTCGTAACCCATGGAGGTCACATAAATGGAATCGGGCAGCGTAGTGCCTTCTTCTAACACAAAACTGAACCGCCCTTCTTCGTTGGTGATCACCCCTTTGTGTTCCCCATACTGAATGGTGGCATAGGGAATCCCTTTTTGGGTCTTGGAATCGACCAACCGGGAACTCACGGATTGGGCAAGCATTGGCACTGCCATTAGAAAAGCGAAATAGGCCAGAAACAAGGTCTTTTTTACGGACATTATGGTGTGGGTTTATATTGTTAAGACAACTTTTGTGGGTGAAAGGTTGCCTATCGTTTAGACGAACTTGAGGGGAATTTGTGACAATGTGCGAAGAAATAAGGAATCTCCGATTAGGCTTAATAGTATTTTAACAGCTTTGGGTGAAGGGTGAAGGGTGAAGGGTGAAGGGTGAAGGGTGAAGGGTGAAGGGTGAAGGGTGAAGGGTTGGGCAAACTTATGATTTTGCAATGTTCTTGATCATGTTCCCAAAAATAAATAGGTGAAAGGGGAGTACAGTATACCAATACAGCCGACCCCACAATCCTTTTGGGCGGAAAGTAGCGGTTTGGTAGAGTGTTCCATCTTCAATTTTAAATTCCAACCAAGCCTCTCCAGGGGTTTTCATTTCAGCAAACAGCAATAAACGTTTCCTTTTTTTATCGGCCAATAATACGCGCCAAAAATCCAAGGCATCCCCCGGATAAATTTTATCAGGGTGGGTGCGTCCACGTCTAAGCCCAGGTCCGCCCACCAACTTATCCAAAAATCCTCTCACTTTCCATAGCCAATTGCCATAATACCAACCTGTTTCACCACCTATGCTCCAAATATTTTTAAGCACTTTTTTTTCATTGGTGATGCGAATGGATTTTTTATCCTGTAAAACCCCATATTTGGGCACTTGGATGTAGTTTTCCAAATCTTTTTTAATCTGTCCACTGGCAATGCTGTCCTTCCAACTGCTAATAACCAAGTTTTGCTCTATTTTTTTAAAGGCCAAGTCAATAGCTTCTTCGTAGGTGTGGGTTTCTATACCCAACATTTGTTGTAGCTTGTTGTCTTTGGCTACTACCTCCATTTTCATGCTATCCACAAGGTTCATGGCCAATTTGTATGAGGTGGAGGTCACAAAATACAGCCAATAGGAGGATAGTTTGGGCGTCATTACAGGCACTGTGAAAATCCAGTTTTTAAACCCTCTTACCTTGGCATAGCGGTGTAGCATATCTTTATAGGTAAGCACATCGGGTCCTCCAATATCAAAAGACTGGTTGAGGGTGTCCTTATTGCCCAAAACTTGTGTGAGAAACTGAATTACATCCCTGATCGCGATGGGTTGGGTTTTGGTAAGCACCCATTTTGGTGTGATCATCACGGGGAGTTTTTCGCAGAGATCTCGAATTATTTCAAAAGAAGAACTACCAGACCCAACAATAATGCCTGCGCGAAGAACCGTAAGTTTAAAACTTCCTTGGTACAGAATATCCTCTACATTTTTTCTTGAACTGAGGTGCTTGGACAATTCCTTGTCATTTACTATCCCACTGAGGTAAATGACCTGTTCGCATTGGGTTTTGGCCAGTAGCGTGTTGAAGTTATTGGCCGCCTGAGCCTCTTTTTCATCAAAATCGGTAACCGATGAGGTCATGGAATGAATAAGATAGTAGGCCGCATCAATATCCGATGGTATTTCTTGATTTTTTGGGTCCTCCAGAAAATCGATTTCCACCACATCTATTTTTGAACGGGTGTTTTCGTCTATCGATAATCTTTTTTCATCTCGAACAGCACATACCACTTGATGCCCCATTTCCAATAAATTGGGCAATAAGCGCATACCAATATACCCATTGGCTCCAGTTAGTAGAATCTTCATAGATCTTCAATGTTGGTGGGAAGGTTATCGGCCCTATGGTCGAGCATTTTCCGAAAGAATTTTTGAACAGCTTTGGTATCCGTTCGCACTTTAATAAAATATTGATCCATATAAATGGACCGAATTGACATGTCGCCCTTGTAAACATTCAATTTGTAATACGGTATAATGAGTGCATAGCTCTCCAATCGAGAACGAAACCCAACAATAATGCCTTTGGGTCGAAGCTCAATATTGCAAGTGTTCAAATTATTGTCGAGGATAAGCAGGTTATTGATTTCCACACTTGCCTCTGTAATTTGCATTTTGGGGGAACCAATACCCCCCATGGCCCAACGTTCTTTTAGGGGAATGGGTTTGCCCAAGACGTCATCAATTTTTTTGGTAATGTTTTTGTCGGAGTAGGAAACATTCAATAGCATCCTTAAAATTAATCAAATTACAGCGGACCATTACATTTGGCGTGAGGGAAAAGCCCAAAAAATGCGTAGTTTTGCGCCCTGAAAAGCCTTACAAATGAGTTTGCAGAACGATTTGACACAAAAAGTAATCGAGGCCGTAAATCAACTGTACCAAGTTGAGTTGCCCTCGGTAGAATTTCAACCCACCCGAAAGGATTTTGAAGGGGATATTACCGTGGTGGTGTTCCCGATGTTGCGTCACGTAAAGGGAAATCCTGTGCAAATTGGGACCCAAATTGGGGAGTATTTGGAAGCAAACGTTGATGAAGTATCCAAATGCAATGTGGTGCAAGGCTTTTTGAACATTGTTATTGAGGATAGTTACTACCTGAATTTCTTCAATAATATCTTTTCTGAAAAAGATTTTGGGTACGTGAAATCCCAATCCGATGATGCGGTGATGGTGGAATATTCTTCCCCAAACACTAATAAACCCCTGCACTTGGGGCATGTTCGAAACAACCTTTTAGGCTATTCCGTAGCAGAAATTTTAAAGGCTTCGGGCAAAAAAGTGTACAAGACCCAGATCATTAATGACCGAGGAATTCACATCTGCAAAAGTATGTTGGCTTGGCAGAAGTTTGGCGAGGGGGAAACTCCTGAATCTTCAGGATTAAAGGGCGACCATTTGGTTGGAAAATACTATGTGGCTTTCGATAAAGCGTACAAGGAGCAGATTGCCGAATTGGTTGAAGCTGGAACCGAAAAGGATAAGGCAGAGAAAGAAGCTCCTATTTTAGTGGAAGCCCAAGAAATGCTCCGTAAATGGGAGGCAGGTGATGATGAGGTTGTATCGCTTTGGAAAAAAATGAACGGTTGGGTGTATGAAGGTTTCGATATTACCTACAAGAACCTAGGTGTTGATTTTGACACCCTTTATTATGAAAGTGACACCTATTTGTTGGGTCGTGATGTGGTGAAGGATGGTTTGGAGCGTGGTGTTTTCTTTAAAAAAGAAGATGGCAGTGTTTGGATTGATCTTACCGAAGATGGCCTGGATGAAAAAATTGTATTGCGTTCGGATGGTACGGCTGTTTATATGACCCAAGATATTGGCACCGCCATTCAAAGGGTGACGGACCATCCAGATATTAATGGAATGGTATACACGGTAGGGAACGAACAAGATTACCACTTTAAGGTGTTGTTCCTCATCCTGAAAAAATTGGGCTATTCATGGGCTGAGCAATTGTACCACTTAAGTTATGGTATGGTGGATTTGCCCAGCGGAAAAATGAAGAGTAGGGAAGGTACCGTAGTGGATGCGGATGACCTGATTCAAAGTATGGAAGATACTGCAGCATCTATTTCTCAAGAGTTGGGCAAATTGGATGGCTATTCCGAAGACGAAAAAAAACAATTGTACCGAACCATAGGTTTGGGTGCCCTTAAATACTACATTTTAAAGGTTGACCCGAAAAAACGTATCCTTTTCAATCCAGAAGAATCGGTAGATTTTCAAGGAAATACAGGTCCATTTATTCAATATACCTACGCTAGAATCCAATCTATATTGCGTAAGGCAGATAATGTCGAGTCGAGCGAAGTCGACACTTCCTTGGAGCTTCACGAAAAAGAAAAGGA
The DNA here is from genome assembly GCF_042134615.1 of Flagellimonas cixiensis. Lineage (GTDB taxonomy): Bacteria > Bacteroidota > Bacteroidia > Flavobacteriales > Flavobacteriaceae > Flagellimonas > Flagellimonas cixiensis. The sequence continues at coordinate 670,242 of NZ_CP169639.1, read as the reverse complement.
ATTGTTGAAACAAATCCAATTGTTTCCCGAAACAGTGCAATTGGCGGCAGAAAACTATAGCCCGGCATTGGTGGCCAATTACACCTATGATTTAGTAAAAGAGTTCAATTCTTTTTATCAGCAAGTATCCATTTTGGGAGAAAACGATGAGCAAAAGAAAAACTTTAGAGTGCAATTGTCCCAGAAAGTGGGCGAGGTGATTCAATCTGCTTTCCGTTTGTTGGGGATTGATGTTCCAGAACGCATGTAATGCAGCAAATTTCCGAATCTGAAAAGGAGATTTTGGCCATTATTTTGGTCGTGGGCTTGTTCTTTGCATTTGCCAAGGGAATCTACGAGAATGTCCTGAAGGAAAAGTTGACCCTTTATAATCTATTTCATCCGGTGAAAAGGATAACGGCAAGGGAACGCCTGTTTATTTTAAATTTTCTTAAACCATTCCACGATCTAACCCCTGCTCAACGCAAGGAGTTTTTACGTCGTTTTGCCTGGTTCAAATCCAAAAAGCATTTTGTTTTTTATGGGAACATCCAGAACAAAGAGGATATTAAAGCCTATGTTTCGGCTTCAGCGATTTTGTTGACCTTGGGTTTGAACGACTATAGGTTTGAAAAGTCCATTCGACGAGTGATTATTTATCCAAGCAAGTATTATTCCCGTATTTCAAGAAATCACCATGTGGGGGAATATAATCCAAGATTGAGAACCCTTGTGTTTTCAGCTGAAAGTTTGAAAGATGGTTTTAGCATTCCCAACGACAATATCAATCTGGGGATTCATGAAGTGGCCCATGCCTTAATGATCGACACCCGTAAAAAGCAGAGTTTCGAAGCCAAGCGGTTTAAAATGGGGTTGCTCAAAATGCAAGAGATGTACCATTCGGAGGAGTTTATCAACCGATTGGCGGCAACCTCCTATTTTAGGGATTACGGCAAAACCAATTTTGTGGAGTTCTTTGCTGTGGTGGCCGAAAGTTTTATAGAAACACCTGAAACATTCAAAAGAAATTTTCCGAAGCTTTTTGAAATGGTGAGAACCATGTTCAATTTCGATTTGAGTGACCCGGATTGGAAGGCTAAAAACTGACCCTAAAACTCACATTTGGAGTAATGCCCAGAGAAATGTTTTCCACGGTCTCAATTTCATTGTCCGAGTTCACCCTATAATATTTGTTCAGGGAATTTTTTCGATTGGTAATGTTGACTACGGATACACCTGCGTTGGCCCGTAATCTTCGAGTGAGTTGAAAATTATAAATAGCGGAGGCGTCCACTCGAAAATATTCTGGTAATCTGCTGCTGTTGGGCTCTTTGTAATTAATTTGAGGAGGGAAAAAATCGTTGTTCAATCCTTCGGGGCCATCCAAAGGTTCGGTATAAGGTCTACCAGTTCTGTAATTCATTCCCAAACTCAGTTTAAGGTTTTTATAATCGTAAGTTCCTGCAAAAGTCACCGTGTGCCTAATATCCAAATTGTTTGGGAAATTGGGTGGGGCAATCGAATCGAAAGTATAGTCGTTCTTATTGTAGGCATAGCTGAGCCAAACACTATAATTGTCTCCCTTTTTGTTGGTTAAAAACTCAATGCCCTTTACTTTGTAGCTGCCAATTTCTCCAGAAAATTGATTGGAGTTTTGAAATCCTTGTGTTTTTGTGCTGATGCCGTCCACTTCTTTATAAAAGCTTTCGAAACCAATGTAAAAACCATTTTTTTCATAATTGATTCCTGCCGAACCTTGTTTGCTTTTGGTTACGGGTAAGGTGCTTCCGTTGGATAAGGTCCATCTTCGTTTTTCAATGCCCAAAAAGTTTTGTTCTAAATCGATGATCTGGTTGGTAGTCTGACTTTTATATTCTCCTAAAACCTCACCTCTTAAATAATTGGCGATTTTAAAATTTAAGTTCAATCTAGGTTCAATCAAAAAATCGGAAAAAGTATTCAGGTTTTCAATAATATTGAATCGTGTTCCAATTTTAGCAATGAAGGTATTCTGTTCTGAATGATAATCAAATTCCGTGTAGGGAGCATGAATACGAATAACTCCCTTAATATCGCTATAGAAATTTGGTTCACTAAGTTCTGTAATGTTCGTGATTCCGGTTTCGATAAATTGATAGCCGTTGTTCCAGTTCAAAGTATTTTTCAATTGGAGTCGCGTATCCAACTTTAAAGCGTTTTCAATTACCTGATTGTTTTGGAACAACTGCTGCACTTGATTTCCAAAAATATTTTGCGCATCTAAATTATATTTGGAATAGTACATATTGAGATGGGATGAGAACCTATTGTTCCATTGACTTTGCAATTGTGCGCCCATGGAAAGGTTGCTCTGCTGAAGCAAGCTAATGCTAGTTTCGTTCTGGGTTTGATTGTTCTCCTCGTATTTTAAATCGTTTTCCATGTGAATGGCGCTAACTCGAAGTTTATGGTTGTCGTTGATGTCATACAACAACTTTCCTGAAAAATCATAAAAGAAAAAGTCCTCATCTCGCACAATTTCATCGTCAATCGCCCTATTGTTTTGGTCCGATATTTCACTGTTTTGAAAAGCCCTGTCAAAGAATTGGTTGTAGGTTGGGGAGTTCACAAAATCGGTTGTGGATCGTCGACCAGAAAATTGAAGTCCCAATGTTTTGCTCACGGGAATTTCAGCATACACATCCCCACTGATTAGGTTAAAGCCGGCCCCGCCAGACCAATCTTGGGTAATGTGGTTGTTGGTTTCCATTTGTATAACACTGCTTACACCGTCTCCATAGGCTGCGGGAGTTCCATTTTTATAAATGGTGACCTCATCGGTTAGGTACGGACTAAAAGCTGATATCAAACCAAAAAAATGGCCGGATTGGTACATTTTTATTCCGTTCCAAAGCACTAAATTTTGGTCGTTGGTACCCCCTCGAACATTAATGTCGGAAACAGTTTCGTCAATACTCTTTATGCCTGGGAGTGCTTGCACTGTTTGTAAAATATCGGGCTCAATCATTCCGGGAAGAATCCCAAATTCAGCAGTGTTGATAGTAAAACTTGCATCAGTTTCTTTAATGATTCCCGAAGTAAGGAATTTGTAAACGATAACCTCGTCCAATTGCTCGTACCGTGGCGACAGTAAAATTTTCGGACAGTTTCCACCTTTGAGCAATTCACTTGCTTTCATGAATTTTGAATCATACCCGAGGTACCTTATTCGTATCGAGGCAGTCCGATCAACATTTGATAGGTGGAATGAACCGTCAGCACCAGTGATTTGAGCATTATTCTCGCCTAAAATTTCTACCGTGGCTCCGTTGACCGTATTCTCCGCGAAATTATCGAGCACAATTCCGCAAATATCAATATAGGAGACTTTTGTAAGGGTGTAAAAACGTTCACTAAGTTTTTCAGATTTGATTTGAAAAGTGAGGTCAAGAAAATTTAGATGTTTTTCAAGAGTGTTTATGGAATCGGGAACGCTAATTTGCAACCCCTCCACATCTTTATTAAGAAATGAAAACTTGATGTTATAAGTGCTTTCAAGATTCTTAATGTGTGAAATAAGGTCAATAGTAGACTGTTGCTTTTCCTGAGCTTGAATTGTGAGGGAACAAAACAAGAAAAACAAAATACCTAGGAAGAGGCCAGAGTATTTATTTGGGTGTGTTTCCAGCATAAAAAAGTACGTTGTCGTCTTCTACTTTAAATTTGATTTGAGACGGGGTACTTATACTTTTTAACGCCATTTCTAAGTTAGTGTTGTTAAAGCTACCTGTAAATAGTAGGTTGGTATCTACGTTTTCTGTGGTCACTTTTATATTGAATTGTCTTTCGAGTTCGGCAAATACAAATTGCAATGGGATACGGTTGAAACTACTTTCGTTTTGCATCCAAGATGGGGCATTACCCATAGGTTTTTCCAAATTGGAAATTATTTGTCCATTGATGACCAAAAAGGAGTTGCCGGCAGGTAGTTGGGTTTCAGTATTATTGTGGGTTACACTGACCAATCCTTCATAACAGGTTACTTCAAAAAAACCTTTTCTGTTTTCCACATTAAATTGGGTTCCTAGAACGGCAACAGTGCCATGTTCCGTGGCTACGGTGAATTTTTTTCCTTTGGCCACCTTAAAAAAGGCTTCACCTTCAAGGTTTATATTTCGTTCTTTATCCCAATGTTTTTTACTGTAGGTGATTTGGGATTCTGCATTCAATATAATTTCGGAATCATCTGGTAAGATAACATTGGTACTCTCGGCATAATCTGTGCTAACGGTCTCACCCAGAGTGTCTAAATAGAAATAAGAGCCTGCAAGAAATACGGCAACCACGGCCGCAATGCGTAAAAAGGTTTTAAATGGCTTTAAAGTGATGACTTTTGGAGCTGTTCCAATAGTTTCTTTGGTGCGTTCAAGGGCTTGGTCCACATTAAATTCAGGAGCCTTTAAAGAACTAGAAACCTCTTTAAGTTTTTCAAAGGATTTGTACTCTGCAGACTTTTTAAAAGCTGTGAGTTCTTCCTCCGAAAGCTCTCCACTGAGCCATTTTGCCAAATAATTTTCTTGCATGGTTTCTATGCTTTACGTTTTTATAACAACCAACTTTTAGAATACCCTACCTAAATTTCTAAAAATTAGCTAATTATTTTCATTTGATTTAAATGCCATCTATTTTTTCACGTAGACTTTTAAGGGCCAAATGCATTCTTTTTTCAATGGCTTTAACACTAACTCCTTCCATTTCGGCAATCTCTGCGTATTTTTTTCCGTCAATCCTATTTAATAAAAAGGTAGTTCGCTGGTTTTCTGGCAATGCGTTAAGGGCATCGTCCAATTTTTGCTTGTATTCTTGTTCCTCCATCAAAAATTCAGGGGACTCGTGGGATCGGTCATTCGAATTGTTTGCATATTTCAACCGAACCTTTTCAGCCTTTATAACATTAAGGTAAAGGTTGTTGGCAACGGTGTACACAAACGATTTTGCTTTATCGGGACTTACCTTGGCGCAATTTTCCCAAAGTTTTACAAAAGCTTCCTGTACCGCATCATTCGCTTTTTCCTCGTTTCCGAATTTATAATAGATGTAATTAAAAACCGTTTTGGAATGTGCCTTGAAAATGGAGCTGAAAATTTGGTCTTCGCAAACGTTGCTCATAATCAGTGGTTTGTTTATCGGCTCAAATATATTTGAAAATATTTTAGAAAAAGTAGGGTTTTTTTTATCACTGTTGTTTTAAACATGAATTATAACCCCAAAATTCATATTGTTATGAAAAAGTTCGTCAACAACATACTGCGCTTTAGCCTTGTTGTTTTAGTTTTAAGTTTTACCTCTTGCCAAGAAGAATTTGAAGATATTGGTGGAGATCCAGAATCCATTGAAGCCGGCTCGTCTACGGCTCTTTTAATTGAACAGACAACCTCACACGATGGTTCTTACGACAATATTGTGGATGGAGCCAGTTGTGTGGGCATTCAATTTCCTTACACCGTATCTGTAAATGGCGTTGAGATCACTATTGATTCTGAAGCTGATTTAGACGTAGTTGAAGAGATTTTTGATGCTTTTGAAGGTGATGATGATATCTTGAACATTATTTTTCCTATTACCATTACACTTTCCGATTTTACAGAGATTACCATCGAAAACCAAGCCCAATTGGAAGAATATATCGATGATTGTTTGGAAGGTGGCGATGACGATGATATTGAGTGTATTGATTTTGTATACCCAATCACCCTTTTCACATTTGATATCAATAATCAACAAACAGGAGAGTTTGCTGTAGAAAGCGATTGGGGCATGAGACGTTTCTTTGCCGAATTGGACTCCGATGATTTGGTCAGCATCCAATTCCCAATTTCACTTAAAAAATATGATGGGACGGTTGTGACCGTAAATAGTAATGTGGAGCTTGCACAAGCTTTGGCCTTGGCAAAAGATATGTGTGATGAAGATGATGACAATGATTATAATGATGATGACTTTACCAAAGAAGAATTGGATGCCTTGTTGGTAACCTGTCCATTTGAAATCAGACAAGTGATTAGAAATGAAGTGGACAACACCGAACAATATTTGGAGAAATTGATGATATTCCACGAAGATGGAACGGTTACTTACCATGGTGCTTTAAATGCCTCTGTAAATGGAACCTGGAGTACAAGCCAAACCGATAATGGTATACTGTTGAGCTTGGATTTTGAAACTCTGGTCGATTTCACTCTGGAGTGGTACGTATACGAACTGGAAGAAGGCGTAATCAAGTTCTACAAGGATAATGGTAACCGAATTGTGCTCAGAAAAAATTGCGAGGTAGAGCCTGCTCCTGAAGTAGACAGGGAAACTGTGATTTCTCTTCTTCAGGAATGCGAATGGATCATTAAAAAGGTGAAAAGCCGTGGCATCGAATTAGAAAGACTATTAGGTTACGAATTCAAATTTATGGCTGATGGAACGGTTACATTGGGTAATGGAATATCCGCATCTGAAGGTACATGGCAATTGGGGATGAACAGCCAATTACAACTTTCATTAATGATCAACATTGAATCTGAGGGAGAATTGAATTTCGAATGGCCATTGATTGACCTAATAGATTCAAGATTGAAATTCAAGAATGAAGAAACAGACCACGAGATGATCTTGCTTAAGGTTTGTGATGATAGTGCCAACGACGGAGATGTATCCGAAATCAGAAATATGTTGATGGGAGGAGCTTGGAATGTAGCCCTTTATAAAGAAGGTGAAATGGAATATACTACCACGTTTACAGGAATGGATTTTTATTTCAAGGAGCTTCATCAATTAGAGGTGTCCATGGGCACTAACACTTTAGACAACGGATTATGGCGAGTGCTTCGTGATTCCGAAGAAGGGTTGAAGTTATACATCAACTTCAATACCATGAATGAACTGGCTGAACTTACCGAAGACTGGAAGTTTGTATCCATGACCGCAACACGCATCGAATTGAAGGATGAAAGTGGTGATGGAACTATAAAAACCTTGGTTTTCGAAAAACCATAAGAATTTTTCCCCAATCTTTATTCAAAAGAAGGACGGCTCTCCCCAAAGCCGTCCTTTTTCTTTTTATTTATTCTTAAATTTGTCCCTCTTTAAAACAAAGAACATATGTTCGATAATTTAAGTGATAAGTTAGATAAGGCACTCCACGTCCTAAAAGGTCATGGTCAGATTACGGAAATCAATGTAGCAGAGACCCTAAAAGAGGTGAGAAGAGCCTTGTTGGATGCCGATGTTAACTTTAAAATAGCCAAGGAGTTCACCAATACGGTGAAAGAAAAGGCACTGGGCCAAAACGTATTGACCACCCTGCAGCCAGGGCAGTTAATGGTCAAGCTTGTAAAGGATGAACTAACCCAATTAATGGGAGGTGATGCCGAGGATATTGACCTTACCGGCAATCCTTCCGTGATTTTAATGTCAGGTTTACAAGGTTCTGGTAAAACTACCTTTTCTGGTAAGCTGGCCAACTTCCTTAAAAATAAGAAAACAAAAAAGCCTCTTTTGGTGGCTTGTGACGTGTACCGTCCTGCTGCGATAGACCAGTTGCATATCGTTGGTGAGCAAATCGGTGTCGAGGTATATTCAGACCGAGATAACAACGACCCTGTTGCTATTGCCAAAGCAGGTATTGCACATGCAAAATCATTGGGTTGTAATGTGGTCATAATCGATACCGCTGGTCGTTTGGCTGTGGATGAACAGATGATGACCGAAATTGCCAACATTCATAAGGCCATTCAACCGCAAGAAACTTTGTTTGTTGTAGATTCCATGACAGGTCAGGATGCTGTGAATACGGCGAAGGCCTTTAATGATGTGCTTAACTTTGATGGGGTCATCTTAACCAAGTTGGATGGTGATACAAGAGGTGGTGCCGCCATTTCCATTAAATCGGTGGTGGATAAACCCATTAAGTTCATCGGTACAGGTGAAAAAATGGAAGCCATTGATGTGTTCCACCCCTCACGTATGGCCGACCGTATTTTGGGAATGGGAGATGTGGTGTCCTTGGTGGAACGTGCACAAGAGCAGTTCGATGAGGAACAAGCACGAAAAATCCAAAAGAAAATTGCCAAGAACAAATTCGGTTTCGACGATTTCTTGAGTCAAATACAACAGATCAAGAAAATGGGGAACATGAAAGACCTTATTGGAATGATTCCTGGGGCGGGAAAAGCGCTAAAGGGATTGGATATTGATGATGATGCTTTCAAACATATTGAAGCTATCATTCATTCCATGACACCAGATGAAAGGTCAACACCATCCTTACTAAATGCAAGCCGTAAAAAACGTATTGCTGCCGGTAGTGGAACTTCGATTCAACAAGTGAACCAATTGCTCAAACAGTTCGACCAAATGAGCAAAATGATGAAAATGATGCAAGGCGGTGGTGGCAAAAAGATGATGCAGATGATGCAGAACATGCGATAATTCAACTAGAAGAAATAAACCAACATATCCCATGGAAATCCTTGACGGAAAAAAAATATCCAACCAGATTAAAGAAGAAATCACTGTTGAGGTGGCCCAAATGCGTGAGCGTGGCGAAAAAGTACCACATTTGGCAGCAGTATTGGTAGGTAACGATGGTGCCAGCCTTACCTATGTGGGCAGTAAAGTACGTTCCTGTAAAAAAATTGGTTTTGAATCGACCTTGATTCACCTTCCTGAAGAAACCACAGAGGAAGAATTATTGAAACAAGTGGTCGAGCTTAATGCAAATCCCGATATAGATGGGTACATTGTGCAATTGCCATTGCCCAAACATATTGATGAGGAAAAAGTTTTGATGGCCGTGGACCCGGATAAGGATGTGGATGGTTTCCATCCGACCAACTTCGGTAAAATGGCGTTGGATATGGAGACTTTTATTTCTGCCACACCTTTTGGAATCATGGAGTTGTTGCGTAGGTATAATGTAGAAACCTCAGGAAAGCACACCGTGGTTATTGGAAGAAGTCACATTGTGGGCAGACCCATCAGTATTTTAATGAGTCAAAAGGGAAAAGCGGCAGATTCTACCGTGACTTTGACGCATAGCCGTACAAAAGACATAAAATCTTTGACCCTACAGGCCGATATTATTGTTTCTGCATTGGGGGTTCCCCATTTTCTAAAAGAAGATATGGTGAAAGAAGGTGTTGTGGTTATCGATGTGGGAATTACCCGCGTTTCTGATGAAACCAAAGAAAAAGGATATTACATCACTGGAGATGTCGATTTTGAAAATGTAAGCAAAAAGGCCTCTTATATCACTCCAGTTCCCGGAGGAGTAGGACCGATGACCATTGCCATGTTGTTGAAAAACACCCTTTTGGCACGAGAGCGCCACAACAAAGCATAAATTTAGTTTGCATTTTCCTGTTCCGCTTTTAAAGCAGCCTGTTGCTCTTCGTCAGGCGTCAGGAATTCTAAATCGGTTTCGGATTCATCGTTGGTGCAGCTCGATACGGCCAAGCTCGCCATTACAAGGGTAACCAAAAGTAAAATTGTCTTCATGTCGTAGGATTTGGGATGGCATTTAATGCCTTATTGTTATTTAATAACGATTTCAGCCTTCAAATCTTGTTTACATTTCCAAATATTCGATAACTTACTTCCTGAAAACCAACCGTTATGGCTAGAACAGTTAGGAATAAAGTAGCATGGGTGGCGTTTGTGCTTTTGGCCATTGGCATAGGTTTATATCCTTTAAGTTACCTACTTGCTTCTGAAGATTTTGGACTGCTATTAAGTAAACCTGACGAACTTTTGTCTAATCAAATTTGGCAATCCGCTTTTTACGGACATATTAGTTTTGGCGGCATAGCCCTGCTAACGGGCTGGTCACAATTTATTAAAAAGCTAAGGGCCAAAAGATTGAACTTGCATAGAAACTTGGGTAAAGTTTATGTGGTTTCTGCTTTAATCAGTGGTTTGTGTGGAATTTATCTCGGTTTTTTTGCAACAGGAGGCATTGTGCCATCTATTGGATTTATTTGTTTGGGGGTAATATGGTTGTTTACCACGCTGCGGGCTTATGTAGCTGTGAAAAAGAAAGATCTATCCTTACACCAAGGCATGATGGTCTATAGTTACGCCGCATGCTTTGCAGCTGTTACCCTTCGAATTTGGTTGCCACTCTTGTCGATAGTATTTGGAGAGTTTTTAATAGCCTATAAAATTGTAGCCTGGCTGTGTTGGGTTCCCAACATCATCTTTGCCTACTTTTGGGTAAGAAAAAAAGGATTGACCCTTGCCTGAGCTGTTACTCTTCTAAAACCTTGATCTCCACCTTTCTGAAATCTATGGCCTGACCTTCACTTTGTAGGGCGATAAATCCTTCTTTTAAAGGTGTGCCATCAATTTTAATACTTTCATCATATCTGTTGGCCACGTCGCCACCAATTTGTGGTTTGCTATATTGGAGCACCTTTTTACCATTGATCTTGTGGGTAATCAACGAATCGCCGTATACAATCAATTCTGCACGCACCCATTCCCCAACTGGGTATGTCTCGCTAGTAGAGTTGATGCAATGCCTTGGGTCTATTTGTCCTTCAAAAAACACATCGGTACCTGGAGAGCACATATTTCCAGTGGGTCTTGATTCGCCTTTGGTTACTTCAGCAAGAAACTGCATCTCTACGGAAATGGGCCAATCTTGCTCTTTGGGCATTGTTCTTGGGTCTTGTGAATGGAACATAAGACCGCTGTTCAGTAAGGTGTAGCTTGGAGCTGAATCATACCAACCATCCACAAATCTATATTCCACCACCAAATGGTAATTGGAAAAGGGCTGGTCGTAATAGATATGTCCGTAACGTTCATTAAAATCACCCTGATATTGATCATAACGAACTTTGAGGATACTGTCTTCTACCCTGAAAGTATCGCCAAAATTGTCTCCAACCTCATAATGGTGGATTTTAACGGTCCAATTGTCAAGGTTTTTTCCATTAAACAATTGTACCCACTCGGTTTCAGCCTTTGCCTCCCTTTTATTTTTTTGCTTACAACCAAGCAAGCACACAACCAAAGTAAGTGAAGTCACAAAAAGGAAAAGGAATTTGAACTTTTTCATTTCCTGTTTTTATTTGGCAAAGAGTTGCCCCATATCTTTAAACGCTTTAAACTCCAATGCATTTCCAGCTGGGTCCAAGAAAAACATGGTCGCTTGTTCCCCTGGTTCACCCTTAAATCGGATGTAGGGCTCAATCACAAAATCAACTCCTTTTTCCTCAAGTGTTTTGGAAAACGATTGAAAAATATCCCAAGGAAGTACCACACCGTAATGGGGCACGGGCACGTTTTTACCATCCACAGGGTTGGTATGTAGGTCCTCTTCCGATTTTGGTTTGTAATGGATGACCAATTGGTGACCAAAAAGGTTAAAATCTACCCAATGTTCGGCGCTTCTACCTTCCTCACATTCCAAAACTTCGCGATAAAAAGTTCTACATTCATCCAAATTGTGAACGGGAATGGCTACATGAAAAGGGGTTATGTTCTGCATGAGTTATTTTTTCTGAAAAATAACGCAAGTTTATCAGCCTTCCAAAAAACTAATGATTTGATTGTTCACATCGTCTTGGTGCATGGAATGTCCTAAGCCTTCAGTACTTACCAACTCACTGCCATCCCAATTTTGATTGACTTTGATCGAAGCATGGTATGGCGCTATTTTATCTAGCTTATCATGAAAAAGAAGTCCTTTTTTACTGATGGATTGAGCAAATTTGGAGGTGGAAAATTCATCGATTTTAAACCCAAAACGATCATAGATATAATAATCTAAGTGTTTCATTACCCGATTATTGAATTTCAAGATATCCTGATAGGTTTGAATGATTTCATGAAACTCAGAAGGAGAACCAATGGTGACCATCTTTTTTACATGATCACTTGGATTTTTGTACTGGTTGTAGATAATCGTCATGCCCCCTACAGAATGACCAATAAGGTGCTGCGGGTTGTATTTTTGCACCATATAATTCACAGTTTCTTCATAGAGGGGCACATATAAATGTTTGCCCGAAGAATAGCCGTGCGAAGGGGCATCAAAAGCAATGATGTTAAAGTCGGCTTCCCTTAATTTTTTGATGAGGTTCCGCCAGCGATACGTATTGCTTTCCCATCCATGTACCAACAAAACGGTTTCTTTGTTTCCTGGCCAATGGTAGGATTGAATCTGATGTCCGGCGACTTCTTCCACAGCGAGTTTGGCACCGTTCAGGTATTCCGATTGTTCAGGTTTTACGCGTCCTTTACGAACCGTACAAAACACATGAAAAGCCTTATCTGCCATTTTTTTTGGCGCAACCAAACTATAGATGTTAAAGTATTGCCCATAGGCCAATGGCATTATTTTGGTAAGAAGTTTTTTCATTGATACAAAACGTGAAGGAATTAAAAATTATTCCCAACCAATCATTAAGTACTTCAATTCGGCGCTATCTGGCACTTGAACTGCTTCAATAGTGGAGGTGGTATATCGTAAATTATCCGGCAATTCTTCTTTATCTATGGTGAAATAAAGATTGCTTCCCTTTGGGAAAACCACAATACTGTTCAATGTGGTAACAATTTTTTTGATACCATACTTGTCCTCAATGTCCTTGAAGGTGCTGAGCAGGGTTATTCCCTTTTCAGATTTGTATCGAGCATCCATTACACGAACATTCTCAATGGTCGGAATGCTATCGGAATTGGCAGTTAAGCTCAACAAATGCTTGCCTCCTTTTTCAAAAATCTCAATCTTTTTCGCGTCAGCACTTTCCCTTACAATCGAATCTTGGGCAAAAACCGTTTCCAAATCGGTAACAGGAGTGGATTGTGTTAAGGGACCCACGCTGTTCTCTGCAATAAGAAAAGTGGTGTCTGATTGACAAGATTGGGTTAAAATAAGGCCCAAGGCAAGGGCAGTTGTTTGAATTGCTTTTTTCATAGAAATTTTATCTGATCACTTTTTTTAGAACTCCCAATACCCCTCGAATAAAAGTTGCACTGGTCAATACTTTAACAACGGGATTCATTCGAGTGCTTCTTCGTGTGGACGAAGACCTGCGGGAAGTTTGTCTTATTTCTTTTTCTTTCTCGGCTTCTTTTTCAGCCTTTTCAATTTTTTCATTTAGGATTTCGTAGGCACTTTCCCTGTCGATTTCCTCATTGTATTTTTTAATCAATTTGGAGGCGTTCAGCACCTCTTTGATTTCCGTGTCGGACAAAATATCCATTCGGCTCATGGGGGCCCGCATCATGGTTGCGGCCAAGGGTGTTGGTCTTCCTTTTTCATCCAAGGCCGAAATTAAGGCTTCTCCAGTTCCCAAAGAAGTCAAAATTTCAGCGGTATCATAAAACTCGGAAATCGGATAGTTCTGTGCCGTCAATTTAATGGCCTTTCTATCTTTTGCCGTAAAAGCACGCAAAGCATGTTGCACTTTTAATCCCAATTGGGCCAACACATCGTCTGGTACATCGGTTGGGTTTTGAGTCACAAAATATAATCCAATTCCTTTGGAACGAATTAATTTAACAATACTTTCTATTTGGTCGAGCAATGCTTTGGAAGCATTGTCGAAAATCAAATGAGCCTCATCAATAAAAAGCACCAACTCTGGGCGTTCGGTATCCCCTTGTTCTGGAAAAGTGGAATAGATTTCTGCCAACAAACTCAACATAAAAGTGGAAAACAACTTGGGTTTGTCTTGTATGTCGGTCAATCGGATAATATTTACAAAACCACGGCCATTTTCGTCAATACGCACCAAATCATCCACATCGAACGATTTTTCACCAAAGAAAAGGTCGGCCCCTTGCTGCTCCAATTCAATAATTTTACGCAAAATAGTTCCTGTAGAGCTGGTCGAGATTCTACCATATTCCGATTGGAACTCCTCCTTGCCTTCACCCGTAGCATATTGAAGCACTTTTTTAAAATCCTTCAAATCCAAAAGGGGCAATTTATTGTCATCGCAGTACTTAAAAACAACGGCAACAATGCCTTCTTGGGTTACGGAAAGGTCTAAGATTCGCGATAAAAGAACTGGTCCGAATTCCGAAACCGTTGCCCGTAATCGCACTCCATTTTGCTCGGAAAGGGACAATATTTCAACAGGAAATCCTTTGGCTTCAAAGGGTAGTCCTATTTTTTCATGCCGTTCATCAATTTTTGGATGTCCAGGGCTGGGCTGGGCAATACCGCTCAAATCCCCCTTGAGGTCCATTAATAATACAGGGATGCCCTTATCGGAAAGGTTTTCGGCCAACACCTGCAGGGTCTTGGTTTTTCCTGTTCCGGTGGCTCCGGCAATCAATCCGTGACGGTTCAAGGTTTTCAAGGGCACTTTTACAAAGGCATTGGTCATGGTCTCGCCATCAAGCATGGCAGCACCCATGGTTATGAAGTCACCTTTCATGGCATACCCTTGTTCTATGTGTTCAAAGAATTTTTCTTTGTTGTCCATCACCTTCAATTTCCGATAAAAATAGGGTAATTTTAAGCAAAACTAAAAACCAGTATATGAAACCTTTTCACTATGCCCTATTGTCCATTTTTATGAGTGGGGTTATGGCTACGACCAATGCGCAAGAAAGTACAGACATCATTTTTCATAAATCGCACGAGCCTGCAAAACAGAATGCTCCCTACAGCGATATTGTGCAGGCTGGCAATACTTTTTATTTGGCGGGACAACTGGGAATGAACCAAAAAACCAGAACCTTGGTTGAGGGCGGCATAAAAGCTGAGACCGAACAGACCATTAAAAATATTGAGGATGTTTTAAAACATCATGGTATGACATTGGACAATGTGGTGAAGTGTACGGTTATCTTAAGTGATATTGACGATTTTGCCGCTTTCAATTCAGTGTACACCAAATATTTTACCAAAAAACCGGCCCGAACCACTTATGCGGCATCTGGGGTGGCGGCAAATGGTAAAATTGAGATTGATGTTATTGCAGTGAAATAACCATCAAACCAACCCAGACAGCTATCTTTGCACCATGGATGAAAAAAACGTGAGGGAATTGGTTGAGAAAGGGGTAATGCTGCCCTTGATGGAAGAATTTTATACCATTCAAGGGGAAGGTTACCACAAAGGAACGGCTGCTTATTTTATTCGAGTAGGTGGTTGCGATGTGGGATGCCATTGGTGTGATGTAAAAGAAAGCTGGAATGCAGAAACACATCCCCCTACCGCTATCGAGAACATTATTTCCAATGCTGAACAATATTCCGATACCATTGTAATTACAGGGGGTGAACCCTTGACTTGGGACATGGGGCCCTTAACAGAAGGGTTGAAAGCCAAAAATATGAAGACCCACATCGAGACTTCTGGGGCTTACCCGTTGACCGGAGTTTGGGATTGGATTTGTTTGTCTCCCAAAAAGAATAAACTTCCAGAGGGGGAGATTTATGAAAAAGCCGATGAACTAAAAGTCATTGTTTATAATAAGCACGATTTTATTTTTGCTGAAGAGCAAGCTGCCAAAGTAGGAGAGAACTGCATTTTATATTTGCAACCCGAATGGAGTGTTCGTGATAAAATGGTTCCCATGATTGTGGATTATGTAATGCAACACCCTAAGTGGAAAGTGTCACTACAGACCCATAAATATTTGAATATCCCTTAATCTAAATGATTAACGCCCACCGTATTTTTGAAGGTCCAAAAGGCATTCTGCATCAAAATCCGGGATGGAAGCCAAACCTTTGGAGGCACGCGATTCCATTTGTTTGAGCAAGGATGCTCCAAACTGTAATTCGGCACGCATTAAACACCCATCCACATTGCAATGATTTTCAGCATCAGGGTCTTCGTGGTCATTCACAGAAGTTGTGCTCAAATTCACTAAACCGAATAAATGTCCAAATTCATGGAACAAGGTGGCTGTTTCCACATCCGATACGGTTACCGCAGAGCTGTTGTTTCCCATATCCCGCACTGTAGATTCATAGATTACCATGGAGGTGTTACGGTAAACTGCTCCCAAAGTAACTAGTCCTTCCTCATCATTGTCACTTTCAGCTGGGGCATCGGCAAAATATAAATGAATGGCCAATGTAGATCCATCGTTGAACTCATCCCTGTGCTCCGTTTCCAAATCTACAATTTCATCTAAGGTCAACGATTCCTCATTCGGAGAGGGAACAGAAGCGTATTTAAATTCGATTGTTTGTTTGTGGGTGCGTGCCAAAAGAAACTCCTCAAAATTGGCAATGGCTTCTGCGGTGGGTGCAAACCCGGTCACATAATCAATTTCTATTAACAATTTATCGTAGTCGGTATTGGATAATAAATCTCTTGCGGATGCACCAGTGGATAATCGGTTGCCCGATTTATCGATAGTGGCGCTAGAACCATTTGGAGTAACTTCTGTATCTTTTGAACAAGACAGGAACACCAAAATACAGGTGAATAAGGTTAGTGCAATTTTCTTTTTCATAAGAGCCAATATAAAACACAACGTCCGAAATCGGATTCTATTGTTTTTTCAGTGTTAGTTTAGCCAAATAGTCGTAATGTTCTCCTTCAACTATCAATTCGCAATTTAAGCCATTGG
The DNA here is from genome assembly GCF_042134615.1 of Flagellimonas cixiensis. Classification (GTDB taxonomy): domain Bacteria; phylum Bacteroidota; class Bacteroidia; order Flavobacteriales; family Flavobacteriaceae; genus Flagellimonas; species Flagellimonas cixiensis. The sequence goes on along the minus strand of NZ_CP169639.1, from coordinate 653,686 downwards.
CTTCGCAGGCATTTTGCAAGGTGTTGTAATCCACATAAACCCAATTAAAAGGTTCACTTTGCAAGCCCTTATAGGACATTGTGAATTCTACCTCGCCATAATAATTTCCATCGTTTGGAATCCAGTATCCTCCATCATCATCTTGCTCGAACATGTAAATAATATCACTGGAATCTAACAATATTTGACCCTTAGGCTGCAATAATGAGGCCAAATGCGTCAAAAAGGAGGTTAAATTTTTAAGTTTTCCCGCTAAACCGATGCCGTTCATTAACAAAAGCAAGGTGTCAAACTTCTCATTTGAATATTGCATGATGTCCTGCTGAACCGTTGACATCACACCTCTTTCCTTGGTCACTGTAATAGCACCTTCGGAACTATCCAAGGCAGTCACATCCAACCCTTTTTTTTGGAGGTACAGCGAATGACTTCCTGAACCACATCCAATATCCAACACCTTTCCATGAGCCAATTGCAATGCTTTTTGCTCGATTGCGGGCATTTCTTTATAATTCCGAAACAGATATGGAACGGGAATCACATCTTCTTCATCTAAAGATGAATAGGTGGTGATATCCTCCGTGTAGTTGCCTTTTTGAAAATCCAGCAAGGCTTTCCCAAAAACATCTGGCATGATCATCGTTGTTTTTGCAAAGGTGGGACTTTAATTGTATTAAAAGGATTAAAATAGATAAGTTTGTTTTGCACAAATTGATGCTGTCCCCTGAGCTTGTCTAAGGGTCTCATTAAAGTGAGTTAACTGGTGAGATGCTGATGACTAGTTCAGCATGACGTTTAAAATGGATAAGTTTGTCCTGATATGGAGGATATTTTAAGGGATTTGCCCAATAAGGCGAAAGAGAAACATGCGGAAAACAAAAAGTTCTTCAATAAATTGAAGAAGAAGCCGCCCAAAAACCTGGATTATGTGATGCAGGATTTGCACCATGGGGAGTTTGAGCGTACGGATTGTTTGAAATGTGCCAATTGCTGTAAAACTACAGGTCCTCTTTTTACCAATGCCGATGTGGAGCGTATCGCCAAACATTTTAGAATGAAACCCTCCCAATTTATCGACACCTATTTGAAGGTCGATGAAGAAAATGATTATGTATTGCAAAGTGTACCCTGCACTTTTTTGGGAGCCGATAATTACTGCTCAATTTATGAGGTTCGACCCAAGGCGTGCCGTGAGTTTCCGCATACCGACCGAAAAAAATTCCAACAGATCAGTAACCTTACCTTAAAAAATGTGGCCATTTGTCCTGCTGCTTTCAATATTGTGGAGGCGATGAAAAAATCCGTCAAGATTTAAGGTTTTTTCATATTTTGAAGGCATGGAACAGCTAATTTCTTATTTCGAGACCATCCCATCATGGCACCGAAGCCTGATACTGGTTGGGGGCATCACTTTTTTTTGGATTTTGGAAGGTATAGTACCTCTTTTTAATGTGCCTTATAAAAAATGGCGACATTCTGTTCCCAATTTCTTTTTTACCCTGACAACGATTGTTGTCAATTTTCCATTGGCTTTTTTGTTGTTGAAATCCTCTGATTGGGCGGTGGAAAATCAATTTGGGATCATTAATTGGTTGCCCGAAATGCCCTTATGGCTGTATGTACTGCTCGGTGTAATGTTGCTCGATTTAATCGGAGCTTATGCGGCCCATTGGGTAGAGCATAAAGTAAAACCCCTTTGGATGGTACATTTGGTGCATCATTCCGATCATAATGTGGATACTACCACAGCGAACCGACACCATCCTTTGGAAAGTTTGATTCGTTACATTTTTACGTTAGTAGGGGTTTTGATCGTGGGGGCACCCATTGGCATCATTATGCTGTACCAAAGTCTTTCGGTGGTGTTTTCCCAATTCAATCATGCCAATATTCGTTTGCCTAAAAAAGTGGACAACGTCATCAGTTGGTTTATTGTGAGCCCCGATATGCACAAAGTGCATCATCATTATAAATTACCTTACACAGATTCCAACTACGGCAATATTTTCTCTATTTGGGACCGAATTTTTGGTACTTACATGTCCTTGGATGTAAAGGATATTGTGTACGGAGTGGATACCTTTCCCGATGAAAAGGAAAATAGCAGCATCAAAGGATTGTTGAAACAACCTTTTCATAAATACCGAAGACCAACCACTGAGGGATAACTGTCATTTCGAAATGAGAAGCTTTGCTTCGATTGAGAAATCTTAACTTTCTCGGACATCTCGACTGCCTGCCTGCCGCAGGCGGGCGCTCGATGTGATAACTTGAACATTCGAGTGAATTCGAGCAATTGGGGTCAAACAATTAACTATTCATAGATCAAATACTTCGCGCGTATTTTTTTGAAGTTTTCCAAATCCGTTTGCCAAGTGGCCTTGATCGCTTCGTTGGTCATGCCCTGTTCAATTTGTTGTTGAAGTAGAGGAGTGCCCGCATGTTTGGTAAATCCACTGGTTAAAAAGAATTTCGATTTATCAACAGCGTTTTGGTAGGCATCGATGATCCATTCCATCGTTACTTCGTTCATTCGTTCCGATTCCGATAAATCTTTTCCGAAACAAGTTTTACCTTCTTCCTTGGGATATTTTGAACCAAAATTAGGCTCTGGAACATAGTTGAAATCATATTGCGTACTATCCAAAAAAGAAGCCCCATACCTTTGAAACTGAAATTCCGTTCCCCGGCCTGCATTCACATTGGTGCCCTCAAAAAGTCCCAAACTAGGGTAGAGGGTTATGGAAGCATCATTCGGTAAATTTGGGGAAGGCCTAATGGGTAAGTGATAAAATGATTCGTGGGTGTAGTTTTCCAACTCAATTACCTTCAGATCAGCTTTGCTGCCATTTTCCAACCAGCCTTCTCCGTTCAAAAGTTGCGCATATTCCCCAATCGTCATCCCGTACACCAAAGGAATGGGGTTCATGCCCAAATAGCTGGTATGTTCCTTCATCATGCTTGGTCCATCCACATAATGCCCGTTCGGGTTGGGTCGGTCCAAAACAATAATGGGAAGATTAGCCTCGGCGCAGGCCTCCATCACCAATTGCAAACTAGCGATAAATGTGTAAAAACGAACCCCTACATCTTGAATATCAAAAACCATCACATCGAGGTCGGCCAATTGTTCGGCTGATGGTTTTCTGTTTTTTCCATACAACGAAATAATGGGCAATCCCGTTTGGGAATCAACACCATCCTTAACATGTTCCCCTGCATCGGCTGTTCCTCGAAATCCATGTTCTGGTGAGAACACTTTTTGAATTGAAACATCCAAAGATAAAAGTGAATCCACCAAATGGGTGTAACCCTCTTCTTTAAAAATCACACTGGTCGGATTGGCCACAATGCCCACTTTTTTATCTTTCAACAATGGGAGATAAGCTTCCGTTCGGTTGGCAGCGACTTTAATTTCTGGAGCAGGTTCCGAAATTAATTCTGCAGTAGTGTCTTGCTTTTCTTGGCCTTTGCAGGAAGAAAATATCAAAAACAACAATAAAACTGTACTTTTGAAAACAGATAAAATGGGCATTCGTTGAATTTAGAATTATTTATTGCCAAACGCCTGATCACAGGGAAGGAACATAAAATTAGCATTTCCGCCCCGATAATAAAAATTGCCATTGCCGCGATTGCGATAGGTGTGGTAATGATGCTTATTGCCATTGCTACAGGAGTGGGCCTTAAAATTAAGGTGCGGGAAAAAGTCTCTGCATTCAACGGACATATTCAAATTTCCAGTTTCGACAACAATACTTCCGAAGTTTCGGTAATACCTATTTCAATCCATCAAGATTTTTATCCCGAGTTTAAAAATGTGGAAGGCATTCGCCATGTGCAAGCCGTGGCCACTAAAGGTGGAATTATCCGTACGGAAGATACGTTTGAGGGGATGCTTGCCAAAGGGGTGGGGACCGATTACGACTGGAGCACTTTTGAAGAATATTTGGTCGATGGTCGATTGCCTGATTATTCTGGAAAATTAAATGAGGAGGTGTTGATTTCCAGTATTATGGCCAATCGGTTGCAACTGAAGGTAGGGGATGACTTTTTCTCCTTTTTTCTAAAAGATGGCGATGCCTCCCAAGTGCCCAACAATCGACGCTTTACCATAGTTGGAATTTATGATAGTGGTTTTGAAGAATTTGACGAAACCTATGTTTTTGTGGATATCCGCCACATTCAACGCATGAATAAATGGAAAGAAGACGAAATTGGCAATTTTGAGGTCTTTTTGGACGATTTTGACCAACTGGACGCGAAGGGTATTGAAATCTACAATAGCACTTCCTCCAATTTGGATTCACAAAACATCAAAAACAAATACTTCCGCATTTTTGAGTGGATAGGTCTTTTTGATTTCAATATCGCTTTGATTATTGGGATTATGATCATTGTGGGTGGAATCAACATGATTACGGCTCTGCTCGTACTTATTTTAGAGCGTACCCAAATGATCGGAATCTTAAAAGCGCTCGGTTCTGCCAATTGGAGCATCAGAAAAGTGTTTTTATATAATGCCGCCTATCTGATTGCGAAGGGATTGTTTTGGGGCAATCTTATTGGCTTGGGTGTAATTTTTCTTCAAGACAAGTTCCGAATGTTCAAATTTCCCAATCCCGAGGAATATTATATCGAGTACATTCCCGTGCACATGGATGTAATGACCATCATTTTATTGAATATTGGGGTGATGTTACTCTGTTTGCTCATGCTATTGGTGCCCTCATACATTATTACAAAAATTACACCGGTTAAGGCCATTCAATTTGAATAGTATCCACGAGGTATTTACTGTATAAATTGATAACTTGGGAAGCAAAATAACCAACATGACTTTTCAGAAGATTTCAACCCTGTTTGCCCTATTGCTGGCCGTAACCGTATCAGCCCAAAAACTAAGTAGAACCGAAAAAAAGATTGTTTCCACCATTGAGAAAAATAGCAGTGAAGCTATAGGATTTTTGGAAAAAGTGGTGAACATCAATAGTGGCACATTAAACGCCAAAGGGGTAAAAGAAGTGGGTATGGTCTTTAAAGATGAATTCGATAATATCGGATTTGAAACCCAATGGATTGAAATGCCAGCTGAAATGAACCGAGGAGGACATTTGTTCGCGGAAACCAAGGGAACCAAAGGAAAAAAATTATTGCTTATCGGTCATTTAGATACCGTTTTTGAGGAAGACAGTCCGTTCCAAACTTTTGAGATGGTCAACGATAGTATTGCGCATGCCCCAGGCGGTAATGATATGAAGGGTGGTGATGTGATTATGCTCTATGCCCTAAAGGCCCTTGAGGAAAATGGACTTTTGAAAGACGCACAGATTATTGTGGCCTATACGGGAGATGAAGAAAGCACGGGAAAACCATTGTCCATTAGTAGAAAAGATTTAATTGATGCCGCCAAGCGAAGCGATATAGCGCTTGGTTTTGAAACTTCCACAGGATTTAATTATGCCACGGTAGCAAGAAGAGGTGCATCCGGATGGGCGGTTGAGGTCGAAGGAAAGCGCGCCCATTCTTCAGGAATTTTTAGTGAAAATACAGGGGCAGGGGCCATTTTCGAAATGTCCAGAATCCTGCACCAATTTTATACCGATGTTAAGGGAGAAGATTTATTGACCTTTAATCCAGGGGTGCTGTTGGGCGGTACTTTTGTGAATTATGATGAGATGACCAGCAAGGGGGACGCCTTTGGAAAAACCAATGTGGTGGCCCAAAAAGCGGTAGTTATAGGTGGGCTTCGATTTATTTCTGAAGAGCAAAAAGAACGTGCAAGAGAAAAAATGAGAGAAATTGTTGCTAACAGTTTGCCTCAAACTTCGGCAACCGTAAGCTTTACCGATAGTTACCCAGCCATGCAGCCCACAGAGGGGAATTTGGCGCTTTTATCCACTTTGAACCAGGTGAGTTTAGATTTGGGACAGGGCGAAGTATTGGCCTACGACCCAGGAAGAAGAGGGGCTGCCGATGTGTCTTTTGTTGCTGAATACGTTGATGGATTGGACGGTTTGGGAACCATGGGGTCAGGAGCACATACCCCTCAAGAAACTGTAAACTTAAATACGATTGAAGCCCTGACCAAGCGTACGGCGATTTTGATTTATCGTTTAATCAACTCCAAATAATGGTAGAATTAAAAAATAAAAACGCCACTGTTTGCATTGATAAAGGCGAATTGGTGGGATATGTTGTGAACGGGCATGAATTTATCCACCAAAAAGGAAGTCCGGGTTGGGGAAGTTCCGATACGGAGATGTTTCCTATCATTGGCCCGGTGGACCAAGCCAATTTTAGAGTGAGTACCCCAAAAGGTGAGGCAATTCAAGATCAACATGGCTTATTGCGTCAATTTGACTACGATTTGATTTCACAAAGTGAAACCCGTGCGGTTTTTCAAAAAAACTACAAAGCAGGAACCGAAATCACGAACTCCAAGTACCCAGCAAAGTCCACAGAGCCCTTGATGTCTTGGCCGTATGATTTTCAATTTGAAAAATCATTTCATCTGACTGAAACCGGTCTTGAAGTGACTTTTAAAATCACGGGTGAAAAGGATATGCCCTTTATGTTGGGTTATCATCCAGCATTTAAGTTGCACACCGCGTCACCAACGATTACGGCAAACAACAAAGAAATTACCTTAGATGAGGTATTGGCGGTCGGTAGTCGTGCCTTGCACGTGCCGGATTGTACCTCCATTACGTTAAAGGATGAAAAGGAAGTTACCATTATCACTGAAGGTTTTGGAAATTTTATGTGTTGGACCGAGGTACGAAATATGGTGTGTATCGAGCCTATTTCTTTCTATCCCTACGCCGTAGAGCAGGAACATTTAAACCAAGGTTTTAAAGAAGTGGGCGAGGAGTCGGTTTTTAAAGTGGTTTTGACGCCACTGGTTTTATAATTAGAACTTGGATAATTCATTTTTTCGAATTATTGATCAAGGATTGGTTAATCAAAATAGCCCTCGAATTTAATTGTTTTTAATACTTCATCATTAAATTCAAAAATGAACAATGAAGTTTGTTCAAGATTGCCAAGTTGAACTATATCAGAATTTATTCCAACATTTAGACTCTTTCCAAGAGTGGTTTTTGTGATTCCAACTTTGATAGAATCTCCAAGGGATATTTCTGAATTCTTGATAACTCCACCAATGATATGTTCCCAGTTGGATGCTTTGTAAAATTCCAATTCAGTTTTATCATATGTATAAGTTTTAATAGTGTCAATCACATTTTCATCATGATGATTCTGATAGGGATTAAGTTTTAAACTAAATTTTTTATTAGTTAGAGCTAACTCTTCTAATTCTGCTTCAAAGGCATAAGCCAAACTATCATTTTGAATAAATTGTTCATTCTTTAACTTGTTGAGCGATTCAGATTCTTTCTGTGTATCAATTTTTGATATTTTATGTTGTTTTTCATGGTTAGTTGATACTGATTGTTTACATGAAATATTTAATGTAACAATTGCTATTATAATAGATAATTGTTTTTTCATAAGTAGTCAGATTATTTATAAAGTTGTAAAATACATAGCTTCAAATCAAATCAGGAATAAATTCGATGATATGTTCCCCTACTTAATAAACTTGTATTACGATAAAGCCGCCAATTCTTACAATCCAGAATCAGCGCTATTAGATTTCTATTTTATAGAACTCAATACCGTACTTTCGGAATGCTTCAAAAGGTAAGCAGCCAAAATCCCATCGGTTTCAATGGTGTTTTTTTGGGGTGTGATAAAAGCCTCCAAGTCTTCCAAAGTTGAAATATCTACATCTTGATCAATAAAACCATAGCCTTTGTACCTGCCATCGGCAATTAAGACAACGGCACTTTCCGTCGAATCCCTGCCTTTTTCTTTGATCACTTTCACATCCGAAGCCAATAGTTTCATATGTTCAACAGCTTGGTGAACCTTTTCGTTGTAATCGTCTACCGATTCCTCGCCCCGACAAATGCCCTCACAAGTGGTGATGGAATGGTGCGAGCAAGGAGCGTTCGTCTGCTGTAAATGACAATATTTGGGGCAGAGGGAAAACTGCTTGCACAGTTCTTCCAAATAGGCCCTGCAATCGGTTTGGTTGTAAAATATTTTTAGTGGCCTGGGTATACCTTTAAGGGTATTGAATGCTAAATGTAGAATTCCGTTTCTATCCTCATATGCAAAAATGGCATATTGGCGAACAGTTCGTTTTTGAGCTCGATTGTAGGGTGGAAACAGACGTTTGATTTCTGCTGATTCAATGAGTAGAGCCACTAATTCACTTCCTGAAAGCTTAAAATCGATATGCGTTGTTTCGGAGCACATTTGGATTTCCTTTTTACTCTTGTCATAAAAATGACCCAACACCCTTTTTTTTAGGTTAATGGCTTTACCTACATAAATAATCTCCCCTTTTTGATTTTTGAAATAATAAATACCAGGTTTAGGTGGTATGGCATCAAAAACCGATTTGGGCAGGTGAGGTGGAAGGGTGGCTTCTTGACTTCGGGCATTCAAGAATTTTTTGAAAACGGTGTCAGCATCTGGCGCGCTCAATAACTTTTCAAAAAGAAGTACGGTTGCATGGGCATCGCCACGGGCACGGTGACGATCTTGCAAAGGAATGTCCACGGCCGAACACAATTTTCCCAAACTGTAAGATCGCAAGCCCGGAATTAAGGTTCTGGACAACCGAACGGTACATAATTTTTTTCGAGTAAAGTCAACACCGATTTGGCGGAACTCCTCTTTGATTACCCCGTAGTCGAAATTGACCGAGTGTGCCACAAATATGCAATTCTCGGTAAGCTCTAAAATGGTTTTGGAAATTTCGTGAAAAGTAGGTGCGTTTTGCACCATTTGGTCGTCAATACCCGTTAAGCCGGTAATAAAATATGGGATGGGCGCCAAGGGATTCACCAAACTGGTGAATTCATCCACAATGGAATTGCCATCATACTTAAAAATGGAAATCTCGGTAATCTTGTTGCCCTTGATTCCGTTCCCCGTGGTTTCTATGTCGATAATGGTGTACAACCCCAGCTGTAATTTTGTTTGAAATTATAGATTAACCATACAGCCTCCAAATTAAGCCGCTTTTGTTGGTTAATTTAAAGTGGGGTTGGTAAGGTTTAAATTAGATCTTAAAACTGAAACCGTCTTCTTCAACTTTCTTTTCGTATTTCTCCTTGTCGAAAATATATAGGTAGGCTCCTTTTCTGGAAACCGACATGTCCTTTTCATCAAGTTTTACCAAAATGTCCAAGGAATTTATCTTGTTGATGAAGTTTCTCTTGTCCAGCTTTTTATCCAAAATGGATTCATACAGGTTTTGTAATTGACGCATGGTAAATTTCTCCGGCAACAATTCAAACCCAATAGGTTTGGTCAAGGCGCGCCTTCTTAGTCGGGCTTTTGCCTTGTGCACCATTTCATTGTGGTCAAATATTAAATGGGGAGCTTCCTTAACATCGAACCATTTTGCATCGTCAATTTGGATGCCATCAAAGCGGTGACTGTCCACATCAATAAGTGCATAATAGGCCACCGAAATGGTTCGTTGTCCCGGGTCACGGTCAATTTTACTATACGTGTGCAGTTGTTCTAAATAAACATCGTTTAGGCCAGTAAGGGTTTCCAATACCCTATCAGCAGCTTGATCTAAGTCTTCGTTTTTTTTGAGAAATCCCCCAATAAGTGACCATTTACCTTTTTCAGGTTCAAAATTCCTTTTGATCAACAATATTTTCAGTCGCTCTTTTTCAAAGCCAAAAATAATACAGTCTACCGCCAGTAAAACCTGGTCTTCCTTTTGGTAATAATTGAGTTGCATGCCCAAGTTTTCTTTAACCTCTAATTCTTCAACTGCTTTCATAAAAGATAAAAGTCCTAAATCTAAAATATTTAAACAAATATCTTAAGGATAAAGTTTAAATAAGATCATAAGTGTTAAAATTACATTATTTTAACGGATTGTTTGCATTTCTAATTTTTCTTTCCGTATTTTGAATGTGTAAAATGCACACTTAATAAGTGAACTAAACAACATGCTTACAAACAAACAACTATTGAATAATAGGTTGGATCTTTCAAGTAAACCTCTGCTCCATCCCATATTCTTCCTCTCTTTGGGTTTGCAGGAGCAAGTACAAGATTTAGCTGTATCCGATGTTGTCATACCTGCATCATTTACAGGAATCAAGAATAACATTAAGGGTGCCTCAAACGCCGATTTTAATGGTGGCCATGCGCTTAAAGCTTTTCAAGAGGTTGATTCTAATTATTCATTTATAGGGTTTACATTACAAGAAATTATTTATAGGTCCAGTTCCGCAATCGGAAGTGGATAAGGATCCTGGTGCGAATCAGTTCCAGGATGGAAATGCAGAAGATAACTCATGTGGGTTAGTTTAGTTAATTAAGAGTTCCGCGCCATTCCACGGCGCGGAACATTTATCGGCCCATATGAAGATGTTTTTGATGAGATAGATTTTTTAAAAATATAATGTTCAAAATTTGATTGAAATAATTGAAAACTATGAAACAAATTAAAACAACACTAATTGCTGGGTTACTTTTAGTCTTTCCAATGCTTGTGGGAGCACAAACCTTGGTCAATATTTCACAGCCGGAAGATGAGGTAATCATCAGTAAACATATTTATGGTCATTTTTCTGAACATTTAGGGAGGTGTATTTACGACGGGCTTTATGTAGGACAGGAAAGTGAAATTCCTAACCATGATGGAGTGCGTTCCGATATTATAGATGCGCTAATTGACCTTAAAATCCCAAACCTTCGCTGGCCAGGGGGTTGTTTTGCAGATACGTATCACTGGAAAGATGGGGTTGGACCAAGAGAAGACAGACCGACCATGGTGAACCGCTGGTGGGGAGGAGTAACTGAAGACAATAGCTTTGGAACCCACGATTTTTTAAACCTTTGTGAAACTTTGGGTGCAGAGCCCTATTTGGCCGCAAATGTTGGTAGTAGTACCGTAAAGGAATTCACCGAGTACGTGGAATATGTGTTGCACAATGGAGGAAGCCCAATGGCCGAGTGGCGTAAAGAGAATGGTCGCGAAAAACCCTGGGATGTAAAATATTGGGGTGTTGGAAACGAAATGTGGGGTTGCGGAGGAAACATGACTGCAGAACATTACGCCAATATATACCGTCAGTATGCTACATTCATGACTGATTGGACCAATAGTGATGGGCTTTTTAGAATTGCTTCTGGAGCTAATGTGGACGATTACCACTGGACAGAAGTGTTGATGCGGGATATACCAAAAGGATTGATTGAAGGGGTGGCTTTACATTCCTATTCTTTCGTTGAATGGAATGATAAAGGTTCATCTATCGATTATAGCGAAGAGCAATATTTCTCTACCATGAAAACCGCTTTAAAGATGGATACTTTGATTGTGAATCACACTGCCATCATGGATAAATATGATCCAGAGAATAAAATTGCTTTGGTCGTTGATGAATGGGGTGGATGGTATGAAGTGATGGAGGGTACCAACCCAGGGTTTTTGTATCAGCAAAATACCATGCGCGATGCAATGATTGCAGGTACTACTTTAAATATTTTCAATAATCATGCAGATCGCGTAAAAATGGCCAACTTGGCCCAGACCGTAAACGTGCTTCAGGCAGTGGTGTTGACAGAAGGCGAAAAAATGCTTTTGACTCCAACGTACCACGTTATGAAAATGTACAATGTGCATCAAGATGCCACCTTGTTGCCTGTATCTTTTGAAGGGCCAACCTATGAGTTTGAAAATGAAAGCTTACCCGCCATTTCGGCTTCAGCTTCAAAAAATAAGGAAGGGAACGTTCATGTGTCGTTGGTGAATATAGATGCGCATAAAAGTCATACCGTAAATCTTTCCTTAGATCAATTCGGGGCAAAAAAGTTAACAGGAACCATTCTGTCATCAAAAGATTTACAGGACCACAATACATTTGAGTCGCCAGAAACGATCCAACCGAAAGAACTAAAATCCATAAAGATTAAAAAAGGAGTGGCCGAAATTGAACTCCCGCCTTTTTCTGTTTTAGTGTTAAAAGCTGAATAGAAATATGGTGATCGCAGGGAGCTTATATATTAAAAACTTTAGAGCATTGCTTTTTGCAACAACTTTTGTTGTGCTATTGGTAATGCAAGGTTGTTCCAAAGACGACCCAGGTGCACCAGAACAGGAACCAGAAGTAATTGACCCTACTCCAACGCAACCCGAAGAGCAAGAAGGAACTTTTGACGGCCCAACATATGCCGATGATTACACACCTTTGGCGGCGTGGTCCGATAGGGATTCGTGGAATTTGGCCAATGTACATGATCCTACCGTGGTAAAACAAGGGGAATATTATTATATGTATCAAACCGATGCTTCTTACGGTAATGCGCATGAGGGACATGGGCACTTTCATGGAAGAAGGTCTAAGGATTTGGTCAATTGGGAATATTTGGGGGCCACCATGCAAAATATACCGGCGTGGGTTAAAGACTCCCTAAATACCAATAGGGTAAAAATGGGATTGCCTGAAATTTCCAATCCATCTTATGGCTTTTGGGCGCCCGGGGCGCGTAAGGTGGGCAATGTATACCGTATGTATTATAGCATTGTGGTGCATGATCTAATTGTAGGTAATGATAACTGTGCTTCATGGGGAGAACGTGCTTATATCGGTTTAATGGAATCTACAGATTTAGCCTCAAATTCTTGGGAGGATAAAGGTATGGTGGTCACTACAATTCCAGATGGAATGGAAGATTATTTTAGAGACGATTGCGGAGATTGGAGTTCGTATTATAAGTTCAATGCCATAGACCCAAGTTTTATTGAAACCCCTGAAGGAGAACATTGGTTGATCTATGGATCCTGGATGACAGGAATTGCGGCTGTTCAATTGGATCCTGCGACGGGAAAACCTTATCAATTGGAAACCGAACAAGATTATGGAATTCGTATAGCAGGACGGGGTTTGCTTACGGTGAATCGCTGGCAAGGATTGGAAGGAGCCGAAATTATTTACAACGAAGATACGGGGTACTATTACCTCTTTTTGGCATATGATGAGCTTTCCAAGGCATATAACACTAGAGTGGCTCGTTCTACTTCCATTTTAGGTCCATACTTTGGGATAGATGGTGCCAATGTTTCTAATGGCGCCGAATGCTGGCCCATGCTAACACATCCTTATGCATTTAATAATCATACAGGGTGGGTAGGCTTTGCCCATTGCGCTATTTTTAAGGATGATCTAACGGGAAAATGGTATTATGCATCTCAGGCAAGATTACCAGAAGGTGTGCCGGGAATCAATGTATCAAACGCAGTGATGATGGGTCATGTTCGTGAATTGGAATGGACCTCCGATGGTTGGCCCGTTGTGGCACCTGAAAGATATGCTGGAGTACCAGAAACAGAAATAACCGAGGCTGACATTGTAGGTTCTTGGCAGCAGATTACCATGGAATACCAATATCAAGTTCAACAAACCGCACAAAACATTACATTTAATGCTGATGGTACTTTAGGAGGTGCGTTGAGCGGCTCGTGGTCTTTGGATAGCGCTTCCAAAACAATAATTGTGAATGGTATTGAATGCAAATTGATGGACGCATGGGATTGGGAAGCATCAACTAGAAAAGTTACCTTGACCTATTCCGGTTTAACCGACTCGGGAAGACCCGTTTGGGCCAAAAAGAACTAAAAGAATGAAAAGAAACGCTTTAATCGTACTGGGAATTTTGCTTTTTTCTTGCAAGCAAGAAAAGGAAACAACCCTGCATGTTGAAGAAGGGCAAGCACTGACTGCAACAAAGGAATTGTCTATCAATAATCCCATCATCAAAGATGTTTTTACAGCGGATCCCGCCGCCATTGTCCACAACGATACTGTTTATCTCTATGCTGGTCATGATGAAGCGCCTAACGATTTCAACTTTTACAGAATGAATGAATGGTTGGTTTTTTCATCCACAAATATGGTGGATTGGACATCGCATCCTGTACCCTTAAAAGTATCCGATTTTGAATGGGCCAAAGCCGATGCTTGGGCTGCTCAGGTTATCGAAAGAAACGGAAAATTTTACTGGTACGTGACCGTAGAGCATGGTACAGTGCCTGGAAAATCTATTGGCGTAGCGGTGGCAGATAGTCCAACTGGACCCTTTAAAGATGCTTTGGGAAAAGCATTGATCACTAACGACATGACCAAGGCAACTGATATTTCTTGGGACGATATTGATCCGTCAGTCATTATTGATGATGATGGACAGGCCTACCTTTTTTGGGGAAACACGGTGTGCTATTATGCAAAGCTTAAAGAAAATATGGTGGAATTGGACGGTGAGATCAAAACCATCGACTTGCCCAATTTTACCGAAGCACCTTGGATACATAAAAAAGGAGATTGGTATTACTTGTCATATGCCTATCTGTTTCCAGAAAAAACAGCCTATGCTATGAGCAAGTCCATAGAAGGACCGTGGGAATACAAAGGAATTTTAAACGAATTGGCGGGTAATACCAACACCAACCATCAAGCTATAATAGAATACAAAGGACAAGATTACTTTATATACCATACTGGGGGGATCCAACCCAATGGTGGAAGTTTTAGAAGGTCGGTATGTATCGACCGATTACATTACAATGAGGACGGAACATTACAACGTGTGATTATGACCTCAGAGGGTATTCAAAAATAAAAACAATGGGAAAGAGTTCAAGTTTATTGGTTTTAATGGCTCTATTGGTGTCTTTTGGTTCTTGCGCCCAAAAAAGACCTATAACCCATGACCCCGTAGTAGCGAAACAAGGAGATACTTATTATTTATTCTGTACAGGACCGGGCATCACCAGTTTTATATCTAAAGATCTTAAAAATTGGACACAGCAAGATCCTGTTTTTGCGGAAAGTCCAGATTGGGCCACTGAAGTTGCTCCTGGATTCAATGGGCACATATGGGCTCCGGATATTTCGTTCCATAATGGGACCTATTTTTTGTACTATTCCATTTCCGCTTTTGGAAAAAACACATCGGCCATTGGATTGGTTACCAATCAAACCTTAAACCCAGATGATGACAATTACAAATGGGAAGACCAAGGCATCGTTATCCAATCTGTACCCAACCGGGATTTGTGGAATGCCATAGACCCCAATTTAATTTTTGATGAAGAAGGAACCCCTTGGATGTCGTTTGGTTCATTTTGGGGTGGTCTTAAAATGGTAAAAATGAATCCAAACCTAAAAGAGGTGGCGGAGCCTGAAGAATGGCATACCATAGCTAGACGAGATAGAGATGTAGGTTTGTCCGATGATAACCCCGGAAATGCCGCATTGGAAGGCCCTTTTATATTTAAAAAAGGGGAATATTATTATCAGTTTTTGTCTTGGGATTTTTGCTGTAGAGGTGAAGAAAGCACTTATAAATTAATGGTGGGACGTTCAAAATCTGTCACTGGACCATATTTTGATAAGGAAGGAATACGACTTGATGAAGGAGGAGGTTCAATGGTGATTGAAGGCAATAAAAATTGGTATGGCGTTGGCCACAATAGTGTGTTCACTTTTGATGGGAAAGACTACAATTTTATGCACGGCTATGATGCCAGTGATGATGGCCTGCCTAAACTCATTGTAAAAGAAGTTAGCTGGGAAGACGGTTGGCCGGTCGTAGAACCTATGAAATGATATAAAGTTTGATGAAAGCTTCCAAAATAACATATTCGATAATCCTGGCCTTGATTTTCATGGTGACACAACTGTCTGCGCAGGAAAGGTATGTTTTGGATATTGATACCGAGGTTGTTTATCAAACCATGGATAATTTTGGCGCAGCAGCTTGTTGGTTTGGTGAAGGAGTAGGAAAATATTGGCCCACAGAAAAGAAAGAAGAAATAGCCAAGTTATTATTCAGCAAGGAAAAAGATGCCTCTGGGGACCCAGAAGGAATTGGTTTGTCGGCTTGGCGCTTTAACCTTGGAGCGGGTACCCATGAGCAAGGGGAAGAAAGTGGCATCAGTGATTTTAGAAAGCGAGTAGAATCTTTTCAAAATCCGAACGGAAGTTACGATTGGACCAAACAGGAAGGGTACCTCTGGCTGACCAAAAAAGCAAAGGAATATGGGGTGGAAAAACTCATCGCATTTTCCAATTCACCGCCTGTGCAATTCACCAAGAACGGCTATGGTTTCAAAACCGAAAAAGACTATCAAACCAATTTAAAGGAAGATAAATTTGATGATTTTGTAGATTTTTTGTCGAGTGTCATCAAGCATTTTCAAGAGGAAGGTTTAGTTTTCGATTACATCAGCCCTGTAAACGAACCGCAATGGGATTGGTTTGGCGAAGTGGGTAAAGCAAAGCAAGAGGGCTCTCCTTGGAGCAACCAAGATATTGCAAAATTGATCCGATTGTTGGATAGCTCACTTACCCATAAAAACCTGGATACCGAAATTTTAGTGTCAGAATCAGCTATGCTGACATTTCTGTATGAAGGAAATACAACATCGAGAAAACAGGCAGAAGCTTTGTTTTCTCCCGATAGCCCTAACTATGTTGGGGATTTGGAGCATGTAAAACCCTTGATAGCAGGTCACAGTTATTTTACCGATACGCCTGACACTTCATTCATCAACATCCGACAGAATGTGAAGAAGGAGATAGCAAAGTTTAACATCGATTTTTGGCAATCGGAGTATTCCATGTTGGCCGATGGTTTTAGAGAGGGTAAAGAAGGTAAAATAAGTGCTATGGATTGCGCTCTTTTTCTATCCAAGGTCATTCATTTTGATTTGACGGAGGCAAATGCAAGTGCCTGGCAATTTTGGAATTCTTTGGAGCCTGGCAGTCCAGATTTCGATACTAGATATTATTTCATCGCATTGGAACCCAACGAGGAACATACGAATGGGAAGTTTTATCCTGCCAAAACCCTCTGGGCCATGGGGCATTACAGCTATTTCATTAAACCGGGGATGCAAAGGATTCAGCTAAATACAGGCCTGACCCCTGTCGAATCCGCCCAAAAATTGATGGCTTCAGCGTTTAAAAATCCAAAAAACGATGAATTGGTGCTGGTTTTGGTCAATTATGGCGAGGAAGAATTGGAACTGGATTTCAATGGGGAACAAATCGCCAATTACAATACTTACGAGCACTATCAAACCACCGAGGACGAAGAAATAAACTTGAAAAAGGTATTTGATGGCAGTATTCCAAAACAATTAAAGTTGCTCAATAAATCAATATCCACCTTGGTGTTGCATAAAAAAAGTTAAATCAGTTTGAAAAAAATATATAAATCGAATAAAGTGAGTTCATTAAAATACATTCTGTTTTTTATCTCTCTTGGATTGTTCTTTAGTTGTAAGAATGAAACCAAGCCTGAGGTAGCAGTGAATGAAGAACCTAAATCGGGTTATAAATTAGAACCAGTAGACATTCAAAATGTAAAAGTAACCGATGAATTTTGGTTGCCAATCATTAAAAGAGTTCAAGAAAAAACTATCGAATATGCCATTGCCAAATGTGAGGAAGAAGGTAGGTTGGATAATTTTTTAATTGCTGGTGGACAACTGGATGGAGAAGTGAAAGGCGCTATGCCTTTTGATGATACAGATGTGTATAAAATCATTGAAGGAGCCTCTAACTCCTTGATCAGTGCACCTAACCCTGAATTAGAAAAGTTGGTCGATTCTTTGGTGTCCATCATCAAGGTAGGGCAAGAAGAAGATGGTTATTTGACCACTTGGAGAACTATTAACCCAGCCAAACCCCCTGCTCCATGGGTTGAAGTAAAAGAACCTGTAAGATGGGACGGTCTGTTTATGAGTCATGAGCTGTACAATGCAGGTCACTTGTACGAGGCAGCTGCAGTGCATTATAAAGCCACAGGTAAAAGAAATTTTCTTGATATCGCCATTAAAAATGCAGATTTAATGGTAAAAACCTTTGGAGATGGTGAGGGTAGAATCGATGCCGTTCCTGGGCACCAGATTATAGAAACAGGATTAATCAAGTTATATCAAATAACAGACAAGGAAGATTACATCAAATTGGCGAAATATTTCTTGGACAATCGTGGAAATCCAGATAACCATGAATTGTTTGGTCCTTATTCACAAGATCATATTCCCGTTGTGGAACAAAAAGAGGTGGTAGGTCACTCGGTTAGGGCCGTGTACATGTATGCTGCCATGACGGACATTGCTGCAATGCAAAAGGATACAGCCTACTTAAAGGCTGTGAATGCACTTTGGGACAATATGGTGAACAAAAAAATGTACATAACAGGAGGAATCGGTGCCAAACATGATGGAGAGCAGTTTGGAGACAACTACGAACTCCCAAACCTTACGGCTTATAACGAAACATGTGCCTCAATTGGAGATGTGTATTGGAACCATAGATTACACAATCTAACTGGAGACGTAAAATATTTTGATGTCATTGAAAGAACCCTATATAATGGATTGATTTCAGGCCTGTCCTTGAGTGGCCAAGAATTCTTTTATCCGAATGCATTGGAATCTGACGGAGTGTACAAATTTAATAGGGGCGAATGTACCCGTCAATCATGGTTCGATTGCTCATGCTGTCCAACCAACGTAATTCGATTTATTCCAGCTATGCCAGGCTTAATCTATTCCAAAGCAGGGAATGACTTGTATGTGAATCTCTATGCTTCCAATGAAGCAAGGGTGGAACTTAAAGATCAAGATGTTTTGGTGTCACAAAGCACCTCATACCCATGGAATGGCAAAGTGAAGTTGGCGGTTAGTCCAGAAAAAGAGGGCGAATTTACCATCAAACTTAGAGCGCCAGGTTGGGCCAGAAATGAAGTATTGCCGGGAGACCTATATCACTACGCAACCCAATCAGAAGATCAAAATACAATTGTGGTCAACGGTGAAAAAATGGACATTAGGGCTGAAAATGGCTATTACACCATTACCAGAAATTGGAAAGAAGGGGATGAAATCGCGTTGGAATTCCCAATGTCTGTTAGAAAAGTGGTAGCAAATCCATTAGTGGAAGAAGATAAAGGAAAAATATCCTTGGAATATGGGCCGATTGTTTACGCCGTTGAGGAAATTGATAATAAAGGAAGCTTTGATGACATCCATGTTTCAACCAATGATGCCTTTAAGGTAGAAATGCAACCTGAATTATTAGGTGGTGTGAATACCATTTTCAACAAAAATTTAACCGCAATCCCATACTATGCATGGTCCAACCGAGGCGTTGGAAAAATGAAAGTGTGGTTGCCAACAGAAAATATAGACTAGACCTTTTTCTAGTAGAAATACATTGAATTGATTGAATGAAAACTGAAAACCAAAAATTAAGCATACTTGAAAAAGTAGGATATGGATCCGGAGATGCTGCGGTAAACGTAGTGATCTCTTCCATGTTTTTGATCATTACTTTTTTCTATACCGATGTCTTTGGATTAAAACCAAAAGACATGGCCCTACTTTTCTTGTTGGTGCGGTTTATCGATGCGATTACCGACCCATTAATGGGTCTCATCACGGATAGGGTGAAAACAAGATGGGGTCGTTACCGTCCTTACTTTTTGTTTCTGTCCATTCCTTTTGGAATTTCCGTTTTCTTAACCTTTGTGACACCCGATTTTGATTATGCAGGAAAATTGGTCTATGCCTATATCACTTACATATTTGTGACCATTATGTTTACTTCGGTGACCATTCCGTACATTTCGTTGATAAGTGTGTTGACCAGTGACCCACAAGAACGATTGTCTGCCAATGGATACCGTTTGTTCTTTGCAAAAGTAGCCGCATTTTTGGTTTCTATTGTAGTGCCTATTTTAGCGGATCGATTAGGTGGAGATAACATTTCCAAAGGATATCAATTGGCGATGGGACTTATGGCATTATTGGGAACTGGATTATTGTTGTTCTCTTTTTTTACAACCAAAGAAAGGGTGGAACATGTTGTGGACGAAAAACCTTTGTTGAAACAATTTAAATTGTTACTTAAAAATGGTCAATGGACTCTTTTGGTGGGGGTTTGCTTCTTTGGAACCGTAGGATATGTAATCCGTAACTCTGTGGCCATTTTCTACGCAAAATATTTCTTGGGAGGAGATGCAGGCATGCAATCCACCTTTATGGCAACAGGGGTTGTGGCCGCCATTTTGGCCATGCCAGCTTCCACTTTAATCACAAAAAGATATTGCAAGGTCAAATTGTTCAAGTGGACCCAGTTAGCAGTGGGAGTCATCAGTTTGATCATGCTGTTGGTGGTAAATCCAGGCGATGTAATATTGGCCTATGTACTTTATTTCATTCTGTCTTTTGTGGTCGATTTACACGCGCCAATTTTCTGGTCTGCTATTGCAGAAGCAGTAGATTATGGTCATGCCGAAAGCGGACAACGCGTTTCAGGACTTTCATTTGGAGGAATTTCTTTGGCCCAAAAAATGGGAATGGGAATCGCTGGAGCAGCTGTCGGGTATATGCTCGATTATTTTGAATACGTGCCAAATGCCGTTGAGCAAAGCGAATTTGCCTTGTTTGGCATAGCATTGATGCTGACTGTAATTCCAGGGTTGTTCCATACCATTATGGGCAGTTTAATGTTCCGCTACAAGATTACAGACAAATATTACGAAACAATAAAAGTCAAATTAGGTATATAAACATGGGCGATACAAAATCATACGCACCAATAGTAGAGCAACGAGCAGACCCCTTTGTGTATAAACACACCGATGGGTACTATTACTTTACCGGGTCGGTTCCCTCTTATGACTCCATTGAATTACGAAGGGCAAAAACCATTGAAGGTTTGGCAGAGGCAGAAACGTTCAATGTTTGGTTCAAGCATGAGTCAGGACCAATGAGCCAACATATTTGGGCACCCGAAATTCATTATTTAGATGGTGAATGGTATGTTTATTTTGCTGCTAGTGAAGTAGACGATATCTGGAAATTGAGACCCTATGTGATTAAATGTACAGGACAAGATCCTTTGAACGATGAATGGATTGAATTGGGGCAAATGCAGGCCGCTGATGGAGACAATAAATCATTCATTGATTTTTCTTTGGATGGAACCGTGTTCGAGCACAATGGAAAGAGATATTTTTGCTGGGCAGAAAAAACAGGAGGACAATTCGCGGCCTCCAATCTGTATTTGGCGGAAATGGAATCGCCCATCAAACTAAAAACTACCCAGTTTATGCTAACCACACCTGATTACGATTGGGAACGGGTGGATTTTTGGGTGAACGAAGGCCCTGCAGTAATCAAAAATCAAGGAAAAATCTATATCACATTTTCAGCAAGTGCAACAGGAGCTTGTTATTGCATGGGGCTGATGGAAGCCGATGAAGATGCGGATTTACTGGATAGAAATTCTTGGAAAAAATCAAGAAATCCAGTGTTGGAAACTGATTATGAAAAGGGCATTTATGGACCTGGACACAACAGCTTTACCATTGCAGAAGACGGAGAGACTCGTTTGTGTATTTATCATGCACGGGATTATGAAAAAATAGAAGGAGACCCCTTGTACGACCCAAATCGTCATGCGAGAATGATGAAAGTGGAATTTGATCAGCAGGGAAGACCCGTATTCAAATTATAAATAGAGAAATAGAATAACATGAAAAATACGGTATTTACATTTTTGGTTCTAGCATTGTCGATTCTTGGTTGTAAAAATACAACACAAGAAACTGCTTCAGCGAAATCCGACGAATCTGTTTTTACTGTGACGGAAGTTGACAAGGGTTCTACCTCAAATTTAATGGTTGACCTTGCAGATACTGGAATAAAAATTCAGCCGACCATGTACGGTATTTTTTATGAGGACATCAATTTTGCGGCAGATGGAGGTTTGTATGCGGAGTTGATCAAAAACCGCTCTTTTGAATTTCCGCTACCAAAAATGGGATGGGAGCAACCTAACAGTGTTCGTTTTTCATTGAATGAAGAATCAGGTTTTGCTAAGATCACCAATTATGTACATCCACAAGGCGGGAATAGAAGGTACAGTCATACCGTTGTTCAAAACGATGAAAAATATGAGCTGTACAACAATGGCTTTCGAGGGATAGGAGTAAAGAAAGATGCCCAATACAATTTGTCTTTGATGTTAGCCAATCCCGTTGGTATAGAAAAAATGAATGTAGCCTTGGTGGATACCCTTGGAACAGTTTTGGCCTCAACAGAGATTATTCCAGAATCAAATGATTGGAAAACCTACGAAGCAGCTTTAATTGCGAACAAAACAGAAGATAAAGCCCGATTAAAGATTACTTTCGACGGAAATGGAACCATCGATATGGATATGATTTCCCTTTTCCCAAAGGATACTTGGAAAGGAAGAAAGAACGGTTTGCGAAAAGATTTGGTGGAGTTGTTAGATGGGTTGAATCCCGGATTCTTACGATTCCCTGGTGGTTGTATCGTGGAGGGACGAACATTGGCCCAACGTTACCAATGGCAAAACACGGTGGGTCCGGTAATCGAAAGGGAATTACTGATCAACCGTTGGAACGATGAATTTGCGCACAAACCCGCTCCGGATTATTTCCAAAGTTTTGGGCTTGGATTTTTTGAATACTTCTTACTGTCTGAAGATTTGGGAGCTGAGCCTGTGCCCATTTTAGGATGTGGTATGGCTTGTCAGTTCAATACAGGGGAGTTGGTTCCTTTGGAAAATTTGGACCCTTATGTGCAAGAAGCCTTGGATCTTATCGAATTTGCCAATGGGGATGTCAATACACCTTGGGGGAAAGTGAGACAGGATATGGGCCATCCCGAGCCTTTCAACCTAAAATATTTGGGAATAGGAAATGAGCAATGGGGTCCTGAGTATTTCGAACGCTATGAAATCTTCGCCGAGGTCATCACAGAAAAATATCCAGAAATTGTTTTGGTTTCAACACCGGGCCCGTTTCCTGATGGCGACATGTTCGAGTTTGGATGGGAGCAAATGAAAAAATTGGACGTGGCCTTGGCCGATGAACATTATTATCGTTCACCACAATGGTTTTTAGACAATGCCAATCGCTACGATACTTATGATCGCAATGGTCCCAAAGTGTTCGCTGGAGAATATGCAGCGCATCCTCGAGGTGTAGAAGATGGGCCATTAGAAAATAATTGGATGGCGGCACTTTCCGAAGCGGCATTTATGACCGGTTTGGAACGAAATGCAGATGTAGTTCACATGACTTCCTATGCACCACTAATGGCTCATGCCGAAGGTTGGCAATGGGCACCCGATTTAATTTGGTTTGATAACCTTCAGTCATACGGAACAGCAAATTATTATGTACAAAAATTGTTTTCCAACAATGCGGGTACAGATTTGTTGAGCATCACGGAAGATGGCAAACCGTTAATCGGAGAACAAGCTTTGTATGCTTCAGCAGTTAAGGATGCTGATTCAAACGAATTGATTTTGAAAGTGGTGAATACCTCAAAAGTTTCCAGAAAATTAAAAGTGAACATTAAAGGTGGAAGCATTCAAGCTGAGGGAACCGTAATAGGACTGGCAAAGGAAGACTTATATGCCATCAACTCATTCGAGGAGCCAGCAAAAGTGAGTCCAAAAGAAAGTAGAATCAACGTAAATGGGGAAATATTGGAAACAGAAATCCCTGCGCAATCGTTGACCATTATAAAAGTAGGAATAGCAAATTAAGAATAACAGAATATAGCGTATAGCAATGAAAAAGTATGTAATTGGATTGGATTATGGTTCGGACTCGGTTCGCGCAGTAATGATTGATTCACAGAATGGAGCGGAGCTTGCATCCGAGGTCTTTTGGTACCCACGTTGGAAGGAGCAGAAGTATTGTAAACCAGGAATCAACCAGTTTAGACAGCATCCTTTGGACCATATCGAAGGGTTGGAACATACCATTAAATCTGTAGTTGAGGAAAGTGCGGTGGCGCCCGAATCTGTATTGGGAATTTGTATTGATACGACAGGTTCATCGCCCATGCCGATTGCGGAAGATGGTACGCCTTTGGCTTTGGTTAAAGGATTTGAAGAAAATCCGAACGCCATGATGGTACTATGGAAAGACCATACGGCGGTAAAAGAAGCCAACGAAATCAACACCTTGGCCAGAAGCTGGGGAGGTGTGGATTACACCATGTTCGAAGGTGGAATCTATTCTTCTGAATGGTTCTGGGCCAAAATTTTGCACATTGCACGTCAAGATAAGCCCGTAATCGATGCCACGCACACCTGGATGGAACATTGCGATTTTATCACCTACCTATTGTCAGACAATAAAGATTTAAAAACCTTTAAAAGAAGCCGTTGTGCTGCGGGACATAAGGCCATGTGGCACGAAAGCTGGGGAGGTTTGCCAAGCAAGGAATTCTTGTCTCAACTGGACCCTTATTTGGCTGATTTAAAGGCTAGTCTCTACGACGAGACGTATACCTCCAACGAAATTGCAGGTCATTTAAACGAAGAATGGGCCGCAAAATTAGGCTTGACCACAAGCACTGTTATCGCAGTGGGAACTTTTGATGCCCATGCGGGTGCTGTGGGGGCCAAAGTGGACCATCATGCCCTTGTTCGCGTAATGGGAACATCCACTTGTGACATCATGGTATC
Source organism: Flagellimonas cixiensis (assembly GCF_042134615.1). Taxonomy (GTDB): domain Bacteria; phylum Bacteroidota; class Bacteroidia; order Flavobacteriales; family Flavobacteriaceae; genus Flagellimonas; species Flagellimonas cixiensis. Next base: position 629,045 of record NZ_CP169639.1, on the reverse strand, counting down.
TTCCAACGAAGCTGTTGGCGAAAAAACTGTAAAAGGTATTTGTGGACAAGTTGACGGATCCGTTATTCCTGGTATGGTAGGTCTGGAAGCCGGTCAATCTGCATTTGGTGATGTGCTGGCTTGGTTCAAAAACGTATTGCAATGGCCTATCGATAACTTGGTTTTGAATTCCAAAGTATTGTCTGAAGCTCAAAAGGAGGAATTAAAGGCTGAGGTAGAATCAAAATTTATTCGTGAATTGGCGGTTCAGGCAGAATCTATTCCTTTAGCCGAAACGGTACCTGTTGCTTTGGATTGGGTAAACGGGCGAAGAACCCCCGATGCCAACCAAGAATTGAAAAGTGCTATTTCAGGTATTTCATTGGGAACGAAAGCTCCACATATTTTCAAATCATTGGTAAATGCCATCTGTTTTGGTGCTAAAATGATCGTGGATCGTTTTGAGGAAGAAGGTGTGAAGATCGAGACCGTTATCGGAATCGGAGGAGTAGCACGGAAATCCCCTTTTATTATGCAAACTTTGGCCAATGTGTTGAACATGCCCATAAAAGTAGCTGAGTCTGATCAAGCTCCCGCTTTGGGTGCGGCCATATATGCAGCAGTTGCCTCGGGGATTTATGAAAACGTCATTGAGGCCAGTAAGGTAATGGGCAGTGATTTTGAAGCGGAATATTTCCCACAGGCATCTCAACTAGAGGTGTATGCCAAACTATTACAGGAATACAAAGATTTGGGAAGTTTTGTGGAGGAGCAAACCAATAAAAACAACTAAGTAATGAGTTCAAAATATAAATCTTTAAAAGAAGAGTGCTACGAGGCCAATATGGAACTCAATGCCCTAGGTCTTGTAATTTACACCTTTGGAAACGTGAGTGCCGTAGATCGTGACAATTCGGTTTTCGGCATAAAACCCAGTGGCGTGCCATATGAAAACCTTAAGCCAGAGGATATAGTGATTTTGGATTACGATAATAATATTGTTGAGGGTTCCCTTCGACCATCATCGGACACCAAAACACATAGTTATCTTTATAAAAATTGGGAAACCATTGGAGGTGTGGCCCATACCCATGCCATGTATTCGGTTTCTTGGGCGCAAGCTCAAAGAGACATTCCAATTTTTGGAACTACACATGCCGATCACCTTACCCAAGATATTCCTTGTGCACCGCCAATGGCCGATGCCTTGATAGAAGGGAACTATGAACACAACACGGGGATCCAGATATTGGACTGTTTCAAAGAAAGAAATTTGGATTACAATGAAGTGGAAATGGTTTTGATTGGAAACCATGGTCCATTTGCCTGGGGGAAAAATGCAGCCAAAGCGGTCTACAATACCAAAGTATTGGAAACGGTGGCCCAAATGGCCTATATAACGCTTCAGATAAATCCGCAAGCACCAAGATTAAAGGATTCACTAATAAAAAAACACTACGAGCGTAAGCACGGCAAAAATGCCTACTACGGTCAATAATTAATTTCAAGAACAATGAAAATTTCATCAAAAGAAATCTGGTTTGTAACAGGTAGTCAACATTTATATGGACCAGAAACATTGAAGCAAGTAGCCGACAATTCAAAAAGTATTGTCGAAGGCTTGAATGGAGCTGGAAAACTACCCTTGAACTTGGTTTTCAAACCCATTGTAACCACCCCACAAGAGATTACTGCCTTGTGTCGTGAAGCGAGTAACGACCCCAACTGTATCGGAATCGTAGCTTGGATGCATACTTTTTCACCAGCAAAAATGTGGATTGCAGGCCTTACGGTTCTCAGCAAACCGTTATGTCATTTACATACCCAGTTCAATGCAGAAATTCCTTGGGATTCCATTGATATGGACTTTATGAACCTAAACCAATCGGCACACGGTGACCGTGAATTTGGATTTATGATGTCCAGAATGCGCAAAAAACGCAAAGTGGTTGTAGGGCATTGGAAAGATGAGCGCGTACAAAGCAAATTGGCCATTTGGTCCAGAGTTGCCTTGGGTGTAGATGAGCTTAAAAACATGAAAGTAGCCCGTTTTGGAGATAATATGCGTGAAGTTGCCGTTACCGAAGGTGACAAGGTTGCTGCTCAAATGCGATTTGGTGTTGCCGTAAACGGATACGATTCTTCAGATATCACCAATATTATTGATTCTTTGAATCAAAAGGATATTGATCAATTGTTGGAAGAATATGAAGGCAGTTATACCTTGTCCGAATCACTTCAAAAAGGTGGGTCGCAACGCCAATCTTTGGTGGATGCCGCTAAAATTGAGATTGGCCTTAGAACCTTTTTGGATGAGGGCGGATTCAAAGCCTTTACCGATACTTTTGAGAATCTTGGTTCCTTAAAACAATTGCCAGGTTTGGCAGTTCAGCGTTTAATGGCCGATGGATATGGTTTTGGTGGTGAAGGAGATTGGAAAACTGCAGCCTTGACCAGAACCATGAAAGTGATGGCCGAAGGTTTGGAAGGTGGAACTTCCTTTATGGAGGATTATACCTACCATTTTACACCACAAAAAGATTATGTCTTGGGATCCCACATGTTGGAGATTTGTCCATCCATTGCCAGTGCTAAACCATCTTGCGAAGTACACCCATTGGGCATTGGAGGCAAGGAAGATCCTGTGCGTTTGGTTTTTGATTCGCCTGCAGGAGACGCTTTGAACGCTTCATTGATTGATATGGGCAACAGATTCCGTTTGATTGTAAACGAAGTGGAAGCAGTTGAACCTTTGGCCAATTTGCCAAAATTACCAGTGGCCCGTGTGCTTTGGGATGCCAAACCCAATTTAGACATCGCTGCAACCGCTTGGATTCATGCTGGAGGTGCTCACCACACAGTGTACACACAAGCTTTGACCACGGAATACTTGGAGGATTTTGCCGATATTTATGGAATTGAACTTTTGGTGATTGACGAAGACACCAAAATAAGATCTTTTAAAGACCAATTACATGCAAACGAAGCCTACTACCATCTGTTTCAACATGGGATGTAGCATAAAAAGTGTATCATGAAAATTAAAAAAACCAAGCCATTTATAGTTATACTTGCTGTTTTTATGGCAGCTAGTATAATAGGCTGTAAACAAACAAAAAAAGAAAGCGATTCAGAAGAAATGGAAACCGTGAAAACTGAACAATCAAATTTTGAAATCAAGGAAAGTGTCTTTGGTACTTTACCCGACGGACGTGAGGTGAAAAAGTTTGCAATGTCCAACGGATCAGGTATGGAGGTAGATGTAATCACTTATGGAGGAATCATCACCCGTTGGACCGCTCCAGATAAAAATGGGTTCTATGATGATGTGGTATTGGGATTCGATAATTTGGAACAATACCTTGAACCAAATCCATTTTTTGGCGCTTTGATTGGCAGGTATGGTAACCGAATTGCCAAAGGCAAGTTTTCTTTGGATGGAAAAGAATATACCTTGGCCACCAATGATGGTGAAAATCATCTTCACGGGGGAGAAAAAGGTTTTGATAAGGTACTTTGGGATGCCAAGTCTGAAAAAACAGATAAGGGAGCCCAATTGGTATTGACATATACAAGCGCAGATGGGGAAGAGGGCTATCCAGGAAAATTGGATATAACTGTAACCTATATGTTGACTGCAGATAACGCTTTCGATATTCAATATGAAGCGGTAACGGATAAACCAACCATTGTCAACCTTACACAACACACCTATTTTAATTTGTCTGGCATGTTGACCAAACCTGTTTTGGATCATGAACTGGTTTTGGATGCAGATGCCTTTCTTCCTGTCAATGGTGGATTGATTCCAACTGGTGAATTAAGACCAGTAACTGGAACACCTTTCGATTTTAACGAAGGAAAATTAATAGGTAAGGAGATTAACGCCGAAAACGAGCAATTGAAATTAGGCGGTGGTTACGATCATTGTTGGGTGTTGAACAATGCAGATCAAGGATATCGACTGATAGGTTCTGCGTATCACGGTAAAACAGGTCGTTTTATGGAAGTCTATACCGATGAGCCAGGCATTCAATTTTATAGTGGGAACTTTTTGGACGGAACTTTGCCAGCCAAAGGAGGTGGAACCTATGTTCAACGCTCTGGATTTTGTTTGGAAACCCAACATTATCCCGATAGCCCTAACCAAGAAGGCTTTCCATCAGTTCGTTTAAATCCAGGTGAAAAATATTCATCAAGAACCACTTATAAATTATCAGCCAAATAAACCACCTTTTATGAAAACACTGGATACTTTTGATTGGATCTCGATATCCATTTACTTTTTGGTCCTTTTGGGCATCGCCCTTTGGGTTATCAGAAAAAAAGAGAACAATACCGAAGATTATTTTTTGGCCGGTAGAAATGTAGGCTGGTTTGTGGTCGGTGCTTCTATTTTTGCTTCCAATATTGGATCAGAACACGTAGTAGGTCTTGCGGGTGCAGGAGCGGGTAACCGTTTGCCCATGCTGATCTATGAAATTCAAGCTTGGGTCGTATTGATCCTTGGTTGGGTTTTTCTACCGTTCTATGCACGGGCAGGGGTGTTCACCATGCCCGAATTTTTGGAAAAACGTTTTGATGCCAGAGCTCGTTGGATTCTATCCGTTTTCTCTATCGTTGCTTACGTACTTACCAAAATATCCGTGACTATTTATGCAGGTGGAGTGGTGGTTTCTGCTCTTCTTGGAATTGATTTCTGGACAGGAGCCATTGCAACCGTAGTATTGACTGGTATTTATACAGTACTTGGTGGAATGCGCGCTGTGGTCTATACCGAAACACTTCAAGCAATTATTTTGGTGATCGGTGCTGCCGCATTGACCATTATAGGTCTTGACCACGTAGGAGGTTGGGAAAGCATGAAAGAAACCGTGACTCCAGAATATTTAAATATGTGGAGAGCCGCTTCTGACCCAGATTTTCCTTGGCCACCTTTATTGATTGCGAGTACCATTACCGGTATTTGGTACTGGTGTACCGACCAATATATTGTGCAACGTGCCTTAACCGCGAAGAACATTAAAGAGGGTAGGAGAGGTACCATTTTTGGAGCTTTGTTAAAATTGTTGCCTGTATTCTTGTTCTTGATTCCGGGCGTGATTGCTTTGACCTTAAAAATGAGAGGTGAATTGGAATGGGATTCCCCAGATCAAGCGTTCCCGGTATTGATGAGTAATTTATTGCCATCTGGATTGAGAGGCTTGGTTGCTGCCGGTCTTTTGGCCGCTTTGATGAGCTCCTTGGCATCGGTGTTCAATTCTTGTTCCACCCTGTTTACCGTTGATATCTATAAAAAATTAAGACCCAACACACCAGAGAAGAAATTGGTGCGTACCGGGCAGATAGCCACTGTTATTGTGGTGATCATCGGTATTATTTGGATTCCGATTATGGCCAACATTTCTGGAGTACTTTACGAATACCTGCAAAGTGTACAATCCTACATTGCTCCTCCAATTACTGCCGTTTTCCTTTTGGGTATTTTCCATAAACGAATCAACGCCCAAGGTGCATTTGTAACTATGGTCACTGGTTTTGTTGTGGGTGCAGTTCGAATCGTATTGGAATTGGTCAAGGGTTCCTTGAATCCAGATGGATTTTGGTACTTATTGGGAGATATGAACTTCTTGTCCTTTGCCTCTTGGTTCTTCTTGTTCTGTGTAATCTTGATTGTTGTAGTAAGTTATGCCACCAAGGCACCATCCGAAGAGCAATTAAAGAACCTTACCTATGCGACTATTGACCCAGAAGAAAGAAAGAAAAACAAAAACAGTTACAACTGGAAAGACATTACCATTTCCATCGTTATCATAGCCATTGTGGTTTATGTAATGGTGTGGTTCAATGGTAAATAAACCGGATAGTTTATACGTAAAGGCCCCAACTTAAATTGGGGCCTTTTTTTTGCCGATAAGTTTTGGAGCATGGTTCCAAAAACATGAACAGATACAATGCCCGAAGTTGCTTAAACAGGAATCTCCTAAACCTTTAGACCATTGGGCTATCCTTTCTGATGAGTAGCGAACTTTGGAATATAATAGGTTTTTATCTTGATTTTTAGTAAATTATAGTCTGACCAAAGTCATTTTTTTTCGATGGACCAAGAGTTAACTTTGATTAAAATGAGATTGTCATGAGAACCGTCTTAATTCCAACAGATTTTTCAAAAAATGCTTTGCATGCCATAAAGTATGCCCAAGAACTATTCAAATGTGAACGGGCCTGCTTTTTTATTCTGAATGCTTATGCAGAGGAGGTCTATGGAGAATTTCACACTACTTCGGACAATGATATTGAAACATTTAAGGAAGAGAAGCGGGAAGGGGTCCAGAAAAAATTGGACCAATTATTGGATGCCGTTGTAGGTTCGCCCCCAAACCCCTTACATACTTTTGAAGCAATAGCCTGTTTTGATAACCTTGTTGATGGAGTTAACGATTTTGTTGATGAGATGAATATCGACCTAGTGGTGATGGGAACCAAAGGGGAGACTAGCGATCATAAAACCACTTTTGGAAGCTATACCATCGAAATTTTTAAATATGTGAAATGTCCTGTGCTGGCCGTACCAGAAGATTTTGACTATAAACAACCAAAGGATATTTTGTTTCCAACCGATTATATGTTGCCCTACAAGCGTAGGGAATTGAAATTGTTGGATGATATGGCAGGTAAGTTCAAATCGAAAATCCATTGTCTGTATATTACCGATTTTGAAGAATTGAGTTTGAGACAAGCAGACAACAAACTTTTTTTGGAACAAACCCTGTCTCGCCCCTATGTACTTTTTGAGACCACTTCGGTCAAAAACAAGGCAGAGACCATTTTGGAACAATTAGAGGAAAAAGATGCTGGCATGTTGGTGATGGTCAATTCCAGACATTCGTTTTTTGAAGATATGTTGTACAGGTCCACCGTTGATTTATTGGGCTTGAAGGTGAAAGTGCCATTTTTGGTCATGCAGAATTTAAAACGTTGAACCATGAAAAAGAAACGGGTCATATTGCCTACGGATTTTTCCCAAAATGCGTGGAACGCCATTACATATGCCCTAACTATTTTTAAAAACGCCCCCTGTGATTTCTTTATTTTAAACTCATACCAAATTGGAGCATCATCCTTATCCACTAAAATGGCCGGTGCCAATAGTACCAGACTGTACAATTTAATGAAAGAGGAATCGGAGCGAGGGTTGGCCGCAATTTTGGAGAAAATAAAGCAATGGGATAGCCATCCTGAGCATACCTTTACAACCGTTTCCATTGCAGATAGTTTGGTCAATGCCATCGGAAAGGTAGTATATCGGGAAGAAGTGGATTATGTGATCATGGGAACCACAGGGTCATCGGGCTTAAGAGAGGTTTTTATGGGAAGTAACACCTATAAAATCATTAGAGAAATTGATTTTTGCCCGGTTATTGCTGTTCCTGCAGCGTATAAAAATGAAGGGAGCATTAAGGCTATTTTATTGGCCACTGGGTATGACCATTTGTTTGAAGCTTACGAGTTACAGCCTATTTTGAGCTTGGCGAAGTATTTTAATTCCAAACTTTACGTTACTCATGTCGGAGATCTTGAAGGATTGTCTGCCGAGCAAAAAGGTTCACAAGATGCATTAAAAAATCTTTTGGCCGATGTTGATTTTGAAATTGTTGATGTTGACAGAAATGCCAACGTGACCCAATCCATTCAGAAAATGGTGGATGAAAACGAAGATATTGATATGGTGGCCATGATCAACCACGGAAGAGGATTCTTTCAACGGTTGACCCGTGAACCCGTCATCAAAAAAGTATCATTTGATTCCCGTGTGCCCTTTTTGGTCATCGACCTGTTTGAATAAATTACAAATACGATTTTGCCAATTGAACCAATTCGGCTTTTTGCAGCACTCCAGATTGTCTCCAAAGTTGTTTGCCCTCTTTAAAAAACATTAATGTGGGCACTCCCCGTACCTGGAATGAGTTGGCAAGACCTTGATTTTTATCCACATCAATCTTTACAATTTTTAGATCATCGCCCAGCTCATCTTTTACCTGCTTTAAAATGGGAGCCAACATTTTGCACGGTCCGCACCACTCCGCAGAAAAATCGACGAGCACCAATTGCTCGGAATTGATCAAAGTAGAAAAATTACCTTTCATATCGCTACAATTTGGAACGCAAGTTAAAAATTAGGTGGGGCAATCTTGGTAATTAAAGTTACAATAGAAATCTGAAATAGCCAGATTGGAATATCTTCCTCGGTCTTTTTGCTATCTTTATTCGCTGCACATAAAAACAAACTAGAATTCAATGTTTAAAAAGTTACCCGTACTACTATTCGGTGCCCTATTTCTGGCAACATCCTGCAAAGACAATTCGGAAAAGATTAAAGATCAAACTTGGCGCACCAAGAAAGAGGCTATTGCCAATGAAACTCACAATCAATTGTTGGATGTGGAGAAAGAGCAAGGATGGGAGTTGCTTTTTGATGGTGAAACCTTAAACGGATGGCATGTGTACAACAATCCTGAAGGGCCATCGGTGTGGGAAGTAAAAAATGGAGAAATCCATTCGGTGGCCGATGATGAATCGTTGACCGCTGGCGACCTTTTGACGGATAAACCCTATGAGAATTACGAGTTGACCTTGGAGTGGAAAATTGCATCTCGGGGTAATAGTGGCATTTTTATGAATGTGCAGGAGCGTGATGATGTGCCCACGGCTTGGCAAACTGGTCCCGAATATCAAATTTTGGATGCGGATCATATGGATATCAATGTTGCGGAAAAAAATCCGGGCTGTTTGTATGTTTTTATGCCACAAGCCAATCCGGCTGAAATGAAAAAAGGTGAATGGAACCAAACTCGCATCAAGCAGGTTAATGGGAAGGTGGAGTTCTATTTGAATGGGGTTTTAACCGCTGAAGAAGACTTTAATTCTCCCGAATGGAAGGACAAAATCCAATCGACCCATTTTGAAAAATATCCTGAATTTGGAAAGGCCACCGAAGGTAAAATAGCCCTGCAATATTGGTATTTTGAAACATGGTTCAGGGATATTAAAATCCGGGAATTATAAGTTTACAACGGTACTGTTCATAATTTGTTAGGGTTCCATTTTGGAATTGATATGCAGTAAAAGACCTTCCAAAATCTCATCTTTTTCATCCAATAAATGATCTTGAATTATGATATCTGGAATGACGCCCTTTGGCTCTGTATTGCCATTGACCCTAATTATTCGACCTTTTGAAATATTGACTGGGATTTTAGTGTTGGGTAATTCAAAATGGAAAATGGATGCGATGAGCGATGGGTATTCACCAGTTTCCTCTCCTACGATGGTCCCAAATCCATGATCTTGAATTTGAGCCGCTGTCACTGTCGATTGCGAATGTGATTGTCGATTTACCAGCACATACACCTTTCCGGTAAACCTTTTGGCTTCCGATTGTGGCTCGTAATTATCGAAGGGATATTCGTAAATTTCGCCATCTTGGCGCGTTAATACCTCTTTCCAAAAAACCTTAGTGGTATCGTACTGTTTTCGAACGTGCTCCTTTAAAATTTTACTGGTTTTAAGTTTGAAACTGGAGTTCCATGAAAAAGGTTTATTCGCAATGTAGGAGACCAAATAATCACTAAAAGAGTCGTCACCGCCGGGGTTGTTTCTTAAATCGATAATGAGGTTTTTGCTCTTTTGATTTTTGATGACTGCAAAGGAAGAATCTATAAATTGACGGTACTTGGGTTCATCCCCACCAAACCCTCCAGGGTTTAGATATGCTGTATCATCCAATATTTTTAGGTCCATTTGAGGTTGAATCACTTCAACTCGTTTCATCTCATAATCATCTATCAAATTAATGGCAGGCAATTTATAGGGTGTGACAACTCCATTTTCCTTTATTTCCACCGTGAACTGGTCCTGTTCACCAAATACCTGCCAATACAATCTAGGGAATGAGGTCAATTCAATTTTGGCTTTTTTAAAATACATTCGCTCTGCGGAAATCAGGGGATACATCTTTTCCAATATTTCCCTAATAGAGTGGCCATTGATGGATATAATTTCACTGCCCAATGTGATATGTTCGTTGTTTGACCAGTTCTTGCGTACCAGGGATTTTCCATTTTCAAAAGCAATTTCCAACGGAAATAAAGTTCCCCCGGCATAAGCATATTCCCTGTAGGACGCTCCTGGAAAGGATATGAAAGTATGTCCATTGTCCACCTTTGAAATAACTTTTTGAAATAAGGAAGTGGTTTTTAAAAGATTGAAGCTGTCTTTTTGAATTTGGCTGCGAACAGCCTCGTAATGGGCTTCAAATTCAGCTTTTGGTGTATAGAAGTATAGATTGTAATGCGCTTCTTCCAACGCACTCTTTAAATGGGACAAATCTTCCAGCACCTCTTTTTTAGAGAATTGATTTTGGGCGAACAACCCATTAATTGGCAGCGTTAAAAGTAATAGGAAGTACGAGAATCCTTGAATTTTGGAGACCATATTTATGCGTATTTAAATTTACCGCAAAATTAGATTTCAAATAGGTTTGAAGCGACCGAATGCTTCTATTCGGACTCATTTTTTAATTGCTTTATGTACGCACTGGGCGTTTTTCCAGTCGATTTTTTAAAGACGTCGTTGAAGGTCGATTTTGATTTGAACCCACATTCAAAAGCATGGCCGAGCAGTGTTAGTTTTTCACTTTCGGGTGCTTTCATGCGTTTTTTGAAGGCTTCAATGCGATAGTCGTTCACAAACTCATAAAAGTTTTTGGAAAAGCTACGGTTAATGATTTGGGATACTAATTTTGGGTTCATTTCCAAAAGCTCAGCAAGCTTTGTTAAATCGAGGTCTGGGTCCAGATAGGGCTGTTGCGTATCCATAACCTCTCTAATTTTTTGAGCAAGTTCGGGTTGAGGTGGCTTTACCTCGGATTTTATTTTTTTTGTGGCATAACCAGATGTTTCTGTTTGTGCCTTTAGGTAACTTTTAAAACCAATCCAGTAGGTTACTATGGCCAATCCCACAAACGCGGGTAAGAAATAGGATTCTTTTAAACTTCTATCAAACACAAATCGGTCAATCTCGGATAAGAGATTCCAACCTATCCAGAACCCAGAGAATACTACGATGGGAATTTTTAACCATCTCAAGGTTTTGTCCTCCAAATTGGAAAAGTTTTCTTTTAGCCAAATTTGATGTTTGATTAAAATCCGCAAAGCTAAAATAGTATAAACGGTAATGGAAATAATACCCAGCCATTGCTCGGCCAAATAGATTTTGGTGTATGGATGTACCGGGTTTTGGTACATGCCATCTGCCCCTAGTCGGTAAAAGACGGTTCTGTAAAAGACAAACTCCAATAGTACGGGAATAAAATGAATCATGTCCCTTTTGGAGAATTTGAAACCAGTATCGGTAACACTTTTGGTATAAAAATATAGGGCAGGGCCAATGCCGTATAATAGTTCCAATTGTACATACCTAAAAGTATCCATCATACCGTAACCCTTAAGTACATTTACAAGGGCAATGTTGAATGCCATTAAGGCAAAAAAGAAAATGAGGAGCGATAAGAAAATATTGGATTGGCTTCGCGGTCGTTTCAAAACCAAAAGAATACCCAGTACAATCGCTTGTAGGGCAAAAACAAAAATAATGGTCGTTAAAATTGGATTGGGTGAAGTCATCGAAACACGAAGTTAGCCAATTTCCAAAGTAAAATATTACTTCGGAAAATTTGGCTCCTCGTTACGGGTGTTCTCGAAAAAGAGTTGGAAAAATTAATATTCCAAACGTTGGCGATTCAATAAAACCTTGGCATAATCCCTGGCCATTTTATCGCCATAATCTTCATAGGATTTTCTTGCCCATTGTAGGGCCAAATCGGTATCTCCCATTACTTCGTGGGCAACGGCTATATTGTAAGCTGCCCTTCCCGCCGATTTACTGGTGCGGTCGTTGGCTATATCTGTCCAAATAGCAATGGCATCCTTCCAATTGGCCACCTCGGTACGTCTCCAACCCGCATGAAAGGCATTTTTGTCCCGTCCTTTTCCTTTTTTGTACATATCGCGACGCACGCTATAATAACTTGGAAGAAATCTACCGGCATAATCCATACCAGACGAATAGGCCACTTCCGAAAGTGAAGAAAAAGGAATGGCACTGCTCAATACATCTATTTCGGTATAATAGTTTTGCTGAAATTGATCTATTATGGTATTGGAAACTGGGTAGTACAAACGCCAGTAACTTTTAATGTTCACTCGTGCACGTCTAGGAATTCGTCCACTGGTTTTTCCTGTTTGCAATACGGATGAAACTTGCTCCACGACATTGTTTAGAACAAAGTCGGTGTTTGAGTCAAAGTTTTCCAACACCAAAAGTACATCCGCACCGGTTTCGTTACATATTGTTCGTACTTGGTCCCAGTCTAAAAGTTCAGGGGTCACACGAGTTCCTGTTCCTTCCAGTCGGGTGGTAGAGGGCATTTTTACGGTAAGATGGTGACTGTTTCGTAGTCCATCAAAAATGCCTTTCAGGGCATCGTCAGAAGCCAATTTATCTGAACCAGCTACTTCACCAGTGGCAATGGATTCCAATGTTTTGTTGGATTTATCTTCCTCTTTGGTCAACGAACGGTTGACAACGGCAATATTGTTAATGCCTTCAGGTAATATCATGGCAGGTTCTTGGGGGTAATTTAGATTTACATAACCAGAACTGGCACACGAAACCAAAGAAATGGCAATTACTGTGAGTAGAAAAAGGTTGAAATTTTTCATAATAGTAAGTTTTGGTAATGAGGAAAAAACAACAAGCATGCCAAAAAAAGGTCTATACCATTTTACCAACTACATAAACGAGGGAAAAGCTTTATTATTTTTTGAAGATAGAAACAGAGGAAATTTGGCGGATTTCCTTTAAAAAGAATTGAAAATCAATTTAATGGAAATCGCAAAGTATAAACCCTAAAACCTTGTGGATTGTCTACATGCATTAGGGAGACTGTTCCAACTTTAAAAATAGCCACTCCACTGTCACATGCAGTTATTTTCAAAGTAGCATCTTTTGTATCAGCCTTGGCCACGAAATTAAAGGATAGGTTTCATATGCGTCCGTAATATCGGTAATGGATTGCTTATGACCGGAGCCTACGCCCCAAACAAAGGCTTACTTAAATAAAAGCTCTGTTGCTTCCAGACCAAAGTATGCGCCCAGAATGCCTTTTAACTTTTTAGGGAAAGCACGGATTGTTTAAAACTAAGCTCCGTGTTCTGATCAAGTTGCAGCATTGGTGTTCATGGTAACCACTTTAGGGCCACTTACAGGTTTCTATTTTTGATAGAACAATCATGTTTTTAGGAGCCCATTGCGAGGTGCTGTTTGAAATGTAATGTATACTTTATTAAGACACCGAATTGATTTTGATCAGTTGCTCGGTCTCTTTGTCAACATATAATTTGTTTTGTAGTTCCCTTCCCATTTCGTTCCATTGTATGTGCATTACATCATCATCTTTTAGTTTAATTTGTTTTCCATAGCTAAATGCATCTGCGCCAAAAAAATGAATGTGGCCTGTTTGTGGTATGCGGTGGTTTTTGTATTTAAAATGGTGGTACTCCAAATTGGATAGGCTATGGCACATATTTCCCTCACCTGTTTTTATTTTTTCTTCCCAATAGGTTTGGTTGTTCCTTGAAATGGAGACTTTACCCTCAATATTTTTGAAAGTCGCATCGATGACCAACTCAGGACCAATGGAACAATTTCTGATTTTAGAGGGGGCCAAGTACAAATAATTCTTGCTTTCCATTATATGGTCCGAGAATTCATTGGCATTTGTAAAACCGATTCTCCACGGATTTCCTTCTTCATCAATGAAGTAGATTCCTGCAATTTCCGGTTCTTCACCGCCATCATCGCCATAGGATGGAATGGTCAATGTTTCTCCATGGGCCTTTAATACAACACCTGTGCCTTTGTAAAACCATTCAGGTTGAACCCCGATTTCTCCCACTGGTGGGTGTCCAGATTCCTCTCCCATTTTGTACATTTTCATACTATCGGTGAGTTGGTCTTCCTGGATTTGATCATGCATTTTATTCCGGTTTTCTGCACTGGCCTTATGGGTTAGACCGGTACCGGCCAATAGAACTTTGGTCGGGTCCATAGGATGATCAAAGGAGGGCAATAATTTCCAGTCGGATGCTAGATTGTATATTGGATCATAGGAAAGAACAGTGTCAGTAAGATTTTTATCTACAACTTTACTGAGGTTGCCATTGTTTTTAAGGGCATCGTTAACCAGATCAAAAATGGATTTAAAGTTGGCGATAATGCGTAAGTTGGGTTCTTCAACCTTTGCTATTTTTCGACCCTCTTTGGGGTGAATAAGTTGTACCAGTCTCATCATTTTATTGATTTTGTTTAATGAAATTCAAGTATCGATATTTAAACACTAATTGGATGTGCATATACGGTCATTAGATGAATTGGGATAGGATAAATATGGAGCAAATTGCCACAATTCCAACGATAAGTGCCCCAAACGTATAGAGTTTATATCCGGTCTTTACATCCATTCCTGTAAGTTGTGTTACAACCCAAAAGCCACTATCATTAGCATGTGGAACCACCATGGCACCAGCACCTACTGCCAAAACCAATAGAGCTTTATCAATCTCTGTTGTAAAACCTAATGTGGGAAGCAGAGGCACTATGATTGAGGCTGCTGTGATCAGGGCTACGGTTGAGGAACCTTGGGCGGTTTTGATGGCGGCGGACAATAAAAAGGGCAACCATATGCCGAGACTTAATCCCGCAAGGGAGTCTGCCATGATACTCACCATTTCTGAATTTTGCAATATTTTGCCAAAAATCCCTCCGGCCCCAGTGATCAATACAATTATTGAAGCGTCCATTAATGCCTTTCCTACCCAACCTGAGGCTGAAAGAAGCTTGGTGTCAAATTTTTTGGGCAATAAAAAAGACAATACCGCTCCGATGATAAGGGCAATTGTTGGGTTCCCAATAAATGAAATGACGTTATACCACTCTAAATTGTTTACCTCGTTTCCTACATTGAACTCAATCAGTGATTTTGCAACAATTAATAGAATTGGGACCACAATGGGAAGAAATGATTTAAAGGTGCTAGGTGCATCTTTAATTTTTTGCTCTATTTCTTCAGGGGTAATTTCGGGATTGGGTTCGATATAGGTTTTAGCGGCAATCTTCTTGGAATAAATGATGGCCGCGATAAGCGCTGGAATACTCACGATAAAACCAAAAAGCATAACCAATCCAATGTCTGCATCCAATATTCCAGCTGCGGCAATGGGTCCAGGGGTGGGCGGAATTAGAACATGGGTGATTAGGAGTCCCAAAATCAAGGCGATTCCAGTTCCCGCTAGAGATAACTTTGCCTTTTTCGTCAGCGATTTGTTTAGGGGGGTGAGAATGATAAATCCACTATCTGAAAAAACGGGAATGGAAACAAAATATCCAATAATGGCCATTGCCTCATGAACCCTTTTTTTTCCGATTACCTTAACCACCATATTGGCCATTTTATAGGCGCCCCCTGAATTTTCCAAAAAAGCTCCAATGATTACACCGAGCAATATGATCAATCCAATTTTTCCCAGAGTAACTCCAAAGCCTTCTTCAATGGAAACTAAAATCAAATCCAAGGGCATTCCGGAAAACAGACCAAAAAACAACGCTGCGGCCAATAAGGCCAAGAAAGGATGAATTTTAAACTTTGAGGTCATTAAGATGATGAGGGCGATGCTCAAAGCAAGCAATAATATACTCATGGGTTGGAATTTGATTTAATCGTTATTGTTTTTAATGTACATCTCTCTTTACCTCAGAACCGGAATTGCCTACCAAAAAATCCAAATCGGCACCTAAATGTGCCTGTTGTACATGTTCTGTATACATTTTTACATACCCACGGTCTGTATGGGGATGGGGTGGGGTCCATCCCTGTTTTCTTTTTTCAAGCTCTTCTTCCGAAATATCCAAATGAAGTTTTCTGTTTTCAACGTCGAGCTCAATTAGGTCCCCTGTTTTCACCAGGGCCAATGTGCCGCCAACGGCAGATTCTGGTGAAACATGTAGGACAACTGTTCCAAACGCCGTTCCGCTCATACGTCCATCAGAAATACGAACCATATCTTTTACACCCTTCTTTAGGACTTTTTCGGGTAGATCTACGTTACCTACTTCGGGCATTCCGGGATAACCCACAGGTCCTACACCTTGCAGAACAATAATACTGTTCTCATCAACATCTAAATTCGGGTCATCAATTTTTTCATGGTATTCCTCTATACTGCTAAAAACAACGGCCTTTCCAGTGTGTTTCATGAGTTCTTTTGTAGCGGCAGAGGGTTTTATGACCGCACCATCTTGGCAGAGATTTCCATAGAGTACGGCAATTCCAGCATTTTCTTTGAAAGGACGGTCAATGGAAGATATGACCTCTTGGTTGTAGCCTTGTACATTCTGATTGTTTTCGCCAATGGATTTTCCGTTGGCCGTAATGGCATCTGTGTGGAGATGTTGTTTCATTTGGTTGATTACTACAGGTAGGCCGCCGGCATCAAAAAAATCTTCCATGAGGAATTCTCCAGAAGGCATAAGATTGACCAATAAAGGCATGTTGCTGCCAAGGGTGTCAAAATCTTTTAGGTTTAGATTTACCCCTATTCTCCCTGCAATGGCTTGGAGGTGAATAACAAAGTTGGTGGAACCTCCTATTGCCGCATTTATTTTTATGGCATTTTCAAATGCATCCCTGGTCAATATTTTGGAAAGGGTAAGATCTTCCTTTACCATATCCACAATCCGTCTTCCAGAAAGTTGGGCCAGTACCTTTCTGCGGGAGTCTACGGCAGGGATAGCTGCTGCCCCGGGAAGGGTAAGTCCCAATGATTCCACCATACAGGCCATAGTGGAAGCGGTTCCCATGGTCATACAATGTCCTGAGCTTCTGGCTGAACAAATTTCTGCTTCCACCAAATCTTCTTTGGTATAGCCTTCATTTTTTATTTTATCCTTGATTTTCCATAAAAAGGTTCCCGAACCAATTCGTTCACCTCTAAACTTTCCATTGAGCATGGGACCGCCCGGAACCACAATGGTGGGTAAATTCACACTGGCAGCACCCATTACCGTGGCTGGTGTGGTCTTGTCGCATCCTGTCAGCAGTACCACGCCATCCATTGGGTATGCCCTAATGCATTCTTCGGTATCCATACTTCCCAGGTTCCTAAAGAGCATGGCAGTGGGTCGCATAAGGGTTTCTCCCATGCTTGTTACTGGAAATTCAAGTGGAAACCCACCTGCTTCGCGAACTCCATTCTTTACAAATTCAGCAATCTCCCTCAGATGTGCGTTGCAGGGTGTGAGTTCTGACCAAGTGTTGCATATACCTATTACGGGCTTACCTTCAAAATAGTCGTCAGGGTATCCTTGGTTTCTTAGCCATGATCGATGTATAAATGCCTTTTTTTCATCATTGGGGTCAAACCATTCTTTGCTCCTCAAATCCTTGCTGTGATCGTTAGGTTTCATATTGCCATATATTTTTAATTGTGTCTATATAATTGTCTCATGATCGCATTCGCAGCGCCGAAAAGTGTTTTTTTGATAAGCCTTTCTCGTTTCATTAGTATTTAAAATAATTTTGAATCTTCCCTGAAAACATCAAAAGTCAAGCTTGAAAATAAAAGGTAAAAAGTCAGAAATTTTAAAGTGTGATAAGACTTTTTCATAATTGGAACCCTTTCTTAATTCATATAAAATTCTTGTTTCCAATACCGACGTTTGAAATATTAATCATTCGATTTTTATTATTTATACATGGAAAATAATATAAATGTGTTAATTTAACACTTATATTATTGGAATCCCACAGGAATTTGCATAAATTTTTACCTATCTGTCAATTGAGGTCGGTGGCTAAAGGATATTACAAATTAGCTTGAATTAAAAATTCAATGCTCATTAAGTAGTTGTTGATGGAGGTGGAGGGCTCCAATTATTGATCAATGGAAAAATAAATTTTCGATGTCCTTCGGCTCATTCGAAGAGTAGAAAATAGAAAAATGCATATATGAGAATTCTTAAACACAACTTAAAATTTGTTGACATGAACCTTTTTACCAAATTAACTGCAGGATGCTTTGTTTTTTTATTTGCATGTACCCCTATAAATGCCCAGCAGCGAGCCAAAATCAAAATAGACCCGGATCGAACCATTGGAGAAATTAGCCCCTTGCTATATGGCAATTTCGTGGAACATTTGGGAAGATGTGTATATGGTGGTATTTATGATCCTGATTCGCCTTTGGCTGATGAAGATGGTTTTCGAAAGGATGTAATGCAGGCCGCTAAAGATTTAAATGTAACCATAACAAGATATCCAGGCGGTAATTTTGTTTCTAATTACCATTGGGAAGACGGTGTGGGTCCAGAAAGGGTTCCCAGAATGGAATTGGCGTGGTCTCGATTGGAAACCAATGAATTTGGGACCAATGAATTTATGGACTTTGCCAAAAAACTGGGAACTGAACCCTATTTTTCAGTGAATATGGGTACCGGCACTATTGAAGAAGCACAGCGTTGGGTGGAATATACCAATGTAAAAGGAAACTCTTATTATGCCAAACTAAGGGAAGAACATGGATACCCAGAGCCACATAATATTAAATATTGGAGCTTGGGTAATGAGATGGATGGGTTTTGGCAAATGGGACATTTAAATGCAGAGGATTATAGTAAAAAAGCTAGAGAAGCAGCAAAACTTATGAAGTTGACAGATCCTAGTATAAAACTGATTGCTGCTGGATCTTCAAATTACCGTCCTTTTGCGGATCCCAACGAATGGAATGCCACCATTTTAAAGGAACTCAAGGATGTTGTTGATTACCTTGCCATACATATGTATGTAGGGAACCCGGATGACAATTACTATAACTTTCAGTCAACCCCATTGGTAATGGAACAACGTACTAAATTGATAAAGGGCCTAATAGATGTAGAAATGCAAAAAGCCGACAGGGGTGATCGTGACCCTATTTATATCGCATGGGACGAATACAATGTTTGGTACAGGGCCAGAAGAGGACCATCATCTAGAGGGGAAAGGGCTTTGGAGGAACAATATAATCTAGAAGACGCATTGGTGATCGCCGGTTTTTTAAATGGCTTTATCCGAAACGCGGATGTGGTAAAAATGGCAAACATGGCCCAATTGGTCAATGTGATTGGACCCATGTTCACCAACGAAGAAGATATGTTTAGGCAAACCATATACTTTCCACTTCAATTGTTTTCGAAGCACATGCATGGTACGGCACTGGATGTTTATGTGGATTGCGAGACGTACGACACTGAAGAGTTCAATATTGGATTGGGTGAGCAGATGACCCAACAAAGTAATGTACCTTATTTAGATGTTTCATCATCCATTAACGGTGATGAAGTGAACATTTCAGTTGTTAATCGTCACCTTACCGATAAGATTACAACAGAAATTGTGTTACAAGAGGGCAAGTTCAATGGTGAAATCGAGATATTGGAAGTAAATGGTCCAGATATCAAAACACAAAACACTTTTGGTAGCGAAGTGGTGAAAACTGAAAATAAAGGAAAAGTGAACGCAAAGTCCAATACATTTACCTATGCATTCCCTCCACATTCTTATACCATGCTAAAAGGTAAGATTAAAAAATAGTTGGTGATTTAATTCCATGTTAGCCATTAAGCTCCTCCAATTATGGGGGAGCTTTAATTTTATTAGGCCTTATACGTTTTAATTCCGGTAAAGTTTTGCGCAATTGATCGTATTAAATAGCTTGTGCCTAAGATTGATTTTTTTGTCAAAACCTTTTTAAAGTGGGACTCTTGGCCTACTTATCTTATTTCATGTTGGGAGTCTTTCAATCGTAAATCAAATTTTAAAATTGAATCCATCCAATACCTTTCTATCATATTTTTCTTTGTCGAAGGAATATAGGTAGGCTCCTTTTCGAGATTGGGACATATCTTTTTCTTCTAATTTTTCTAGAATGTCCAATGCATTGATTCGATTTATGAAATTGCGTTTGTCCAATTTTTTGTCCAAGATGGATTCGTACAGGTTTTGCAATTGCTTCATGGTGAATTTTTCTGGAAGGAGTTCGAATCCGATAGGTTTTGATGTGGCCCGTAGCCTTAAACGGTTTTTTGCTTGAGTGACCATTTCGTTATGATCAAATATTAAAGAGGGGGCGTCATTGATCTTAAACCAACGTGCAGAATCCAATAGTATTCCCTCAAATTGGTGTGATTCTACATTGATCAGGGCATAATAGGCAACAGAAATCGTTCGTTGTCCAGGGTCCCTGTCTATTTTACTATAGGTGTTAAGTTGTTCTAGATATACTTCCTTGAGGCCGGTCAAGGTATTAAGGACCCTATCTGCAGACTGGTCCAAATTTTCATTTTTTTTCAAAAAACCACCAATTAAGGACCATTTGTTCTTTTCGGGTTCAAAGTTCCTTTTAATCAGTAATATTTTAAGGTTTCTCTTATCAAAACCAAAAATAATGCAATCAACTGCCAGAAGTACCTGATCTTCTTTTTTATAAAAGTTTAATTCCAGGTCTGAATTGGGTGTCTTTATCCCTTTGGTGCTATCCATAAACTTACTTGTGTTGAAATGTAATACGGTAAGAGAAATAAAACCTTTGTAGGACCTCTAATCTTCAATTTAAAGGTTCCAATTGCTTGTTTTATTGTATCTTATACATATTAAGGTAATATCCAAATATACAATTGTTAATTCTTGGTTAACTGTGAAAAGTATAAAATGTAGTCTTATAAATGTTAATTAAACACTTTTTTAGCAAAATATTTGCATAATAGAAATTTATTCACTTCATTTAGTGGTGTAAAATATACACGTAATAAAAACTAAACAAAATGCTAAAAAACCGAAAATTCACAAACTTTGGGTTAGGGTTTTCCAAAAAGAACCGTGCAGTATTGATTTTTGCTCTTCTTTTTGGAGTACTGTTACAGGCCCAACAAAGGAAAACCGTCACAGGGACGGTTACCGATAGCTCAAATGGTAGCCCTATTCCAGGCGTTAACGTTGTTGTTATGGGAACCACTAACGGTGTAGTTACCGATTTCGATGGTAACTATTCGATTGAAGCTACCAGTTCCGATGTTCTGGCATTCTCCTATGTGGGGTTTGCAAAACAAGAAATTCAAATTGGAGGCAATACTACTATTAATGTAGTACTTCAAGAAGATACCAGTCAATTGGACGAGGTAGTGGTTGTGGGGTATGGTACCCAGAAGAAAGAGGATTTAACTGGATCCGTAAGTTTGGTGGATACTGAGGAGATCACCAAACAGGCCAACAGTGATGTAACACAGATGCTCCAAGGTCATGTGGCAGGGGTTTCCATTTCATCAGGTGGTCAGCCCGGAGCAAGCCCAAATGTTCGTATTAGGGGTGTTGCTACTTTCGGGGGTGCAAATGCAGAACCTTTATATGTAGTGGATGGATTTCCGCTTCAAGGAGGGATCAGGGATTTGAACCCAAACGATATTGAATCTGTTCAGGTACTAAAGGATGCCTCCGCAGGTGCTATCTATGGTAACAGAGCGGCCAACGGGGTAATCATTATTACTACCAAGGGCGGACGCAAAAATCAAAAGATGTCTGTGGAGCTCAATACATATTATGGTGTGCAGAGCATTTCTCAGCGTATCCCGGTATTGGACCGTGCGGGTTATCAAATGATCAATGCGGAACTCTTAACTAATGCAGGAGAGCCTATTGTTCCTGGAAATGACCCAAACTCACCATTGTTTATAGATAACGTGGATACGGATTGGCAGGATGAGGGTTATAAGGATGGATACATCCAAAACCATAGCTTCAATATTTCTGGAGGAACCGAAAAAACCAACTATTATGTTTCTTTGGATTATCTAGATAATAAAGGTACGTTGGTGGGTTCAGGACCAGATTATAAGCGTTATTCCTTTAGGGTAAATTCTGAGACCCAGTTGGGGAAATTTACTTTTGGCGAGAATATGTATTTAATGTATTCCGATGAGAATCCTTTGTTTGATACGAGATCAATTTCTATTCCAGGGGGTCGTCCATCGTTAGTGAATGACCTTTTGCAAGCAGCGCCAACCATTCCGGTTTATGATCCTAATAGAGAAGGTGGATACGGAGGAGCAGATTCGCAAATCCACCAATCCATCACCTTGAACGTTCCTGGACTGAACAGTTTAATACAAAACGAAGCTCAGGTCAACAGGATTTTGGCTAACTTTTATGCAGGATTTGAGGTAATTGAAGGATTGGAGCTTAAGACAAATTTGCAGTATGACAACTCTTCCATTCAAGATCAGCGTTTTGTACCTCAATACGATTTGGGTTATTTCTTTCCAAACCCAACCGCCTCTTTGCGTGTAGGTAATAGAAATTCAAGGACATTCCTTATAGAGAACACAATCAATTGGAACAAAGAGTTTGGTAAACACAGCCTTTCTGTTCTAGGAGGACAAACGTTCCAAAAGAATAATTTTCGTGCAGTTGCCGTTACAGGTATCGGATTTGAACAACCATACTTGTTGAACCTTGGAAATGCTTCCTCGGCTACGGCTACTGATAATGAGCAAAATTCTACATTGTTTTCATTGCTTGGTCGTGTCAATTATTCCTTCGATGATCGTTATTTGCTTACAGCGAATATTAGAAATGACCAATCCTCCAAATTTAGAGAGGACTTGAGGTCTGAAATTTTCCCTTCCGTAAGTTTGGCTTGGAAAGTTCATAATGATTTTAACTTGGGCGATGCTGTTACCTCTTTAAAGATTAGAGGTGGTATTGGTGAAGTAGGTAATCAGGAAATTGGTAATTATTTGTTCCAAAGTGTGGTTAACAGAAGTATTCCTTACTTTTTCGGCAATGGCGATAGAGCCATAGGTTCTTCGGTAACGGTACAGATTGACCCTGAAATAACCTGGGAAACTCGTGTAACGCGAAGTGTAGGTGTGGATGCAACCCTTTGGAATGGTGGTTTGGATTTTACGGCAGAGTATTACTCCAATACCTCTAAAGATGTATTGACCAATATACCGGTGCCTCTAACTGTTGCTTCCTTGAACGGAAATTCATTCTTTACCAATGCGGGATCGATTAAAAACTCAGGATTTGAATTTTCTGCTGTTATCCGTAAACAATTTGGGGATTTCAGATTGGCAGTAGCACCGAATTTTTACACCGTGAAAAACGAAATATTAAAAATTGCCGATGGTGTTGACGAAATCATATCTCCCGGTGCACGAAATGTGGCAGGTAGATCCATTGGTGAACACTACGGATGGGTGTACGATGGTATTTTCCAATCTCAGGACGAAGTGACCAATGCAGCCTTCCAGGCACCTGGTACCGCCGCTGGTGACATTAGGTTCAAGGATTTAAATGGAGACAATGTAATCAACGATGATGACCGTCAATTTTTAGGTGAAGGTTTACCAACCTATTATTATGGAATCAACATTACGGCAAACTACAAGAATTTTGACTTTACAATATTTGGTCAAGGTAGTGGCGGTAATTTGATTAACAGTAATATTTATCGTGGACTAATGCCAACTACTGGGTATACCAACTGGCATGAGGATATTTTAAACCACTGGACCCCAACCAATACGGATACTGATGTGCCAAGGGTAATTTTCTTGGATCCAAACAATAATGGACGTGACTCCAATAGACCGGGTTGGTTACAGGATGGTGATTACTTTAGAATAAACACCATTTCTTTAGGGTACTCTTTGCCATCAAGCATTATCGAGAAAGTAGCCCTAACCAAGGCTAGGATTTATTTCACTTTGCAAAATGTAGCGTTGTTCTCAAAATATAAGGGGTATAATCCAGATTTTGAATCCGATAGCTTCCTTAGTCCAGGGTTCGACTATGGTACTTATCCGCGACCTTTAACAACTCTGTTTGGTGCCCAATTTAAATTTTAAAAAATTAGAAAAATGAAAATAAAAAGTATTTTAACACTCATAGTAGTATCTGTTTTTCTTATTGTTTCGTGCAGTGATGATTTGGATATTGCTAACCCGAACCGTATCTCCGTAGATGAGTTCGTGGCAAATAGTGGACAAGATCAAGCAGTGGCAATAACTGATGCTATATACAACGCATTGATTGTAGATGGGTTGTATCAAAGAATGACGCCTGTACATGGTGACGCTCGAGGTGATGAAGCAAGATCAAGAAGTCCATGGGCTTTCTTGTCGCAGACCGCTAACTTTACCGTACCATCAACTGATGGCGCTGTTGCATGGTGTTACGAAGGATATTATGTGTTGATCAATCGTGCCAATCAAGCATTGGAAAATGTACCAGCAATAGAAGATGTTGATCCAGATCTAAGGAGTAGATTATTGGGACAAGCCTACTTTTTAAGAGCTTTGGCCTATTTTAATGCTACCAATATTTATGATAATGTGCCATTGGTACTAACTGTACCAAAGAGCCAAGATGAGTTCTACCCATCAAATCAAGATGTTACTCAAGCTATGATTTATGAGCAGGTTGAGGCTGATTTGACTGAAGCAATCGCAAGATTGCCAATCAGTTATAATTCTGTTGCAGGTCCGGATGCAGGTCAGGTAGGACGTGCAACCTTGGGAGCTGCTCAGGCTCTAATGGGAAAAGTAAAACTATATCAAGAAGATTACGCGGCAGCAGCTTCATATTTTAATGAAGTAATCAGCTCAGGCCAGTATGCGTTAGTAGACGATTATGGGTCTATGTTTTCGCAAGATCCGGCAGATGAAGCGGCTAACACGGAAAGGATTTTTTGGGCTGAATTCAGTACAGAAGAGTATCCTGATTTTAACTGGGGAGGTGATCCGACCATTAACTGGAGACAGTTCTCGGCTATAGCACCGACCTATTCTGGGGCAGACTTTTATGATTTCTTCCCAACACCGTTTCTTGATCAAGAGTTAAGGGCGGAACGTACCATTAACGATGAACTAGATCCACGATATGCAGCCACAATTTTGGCTTACGATCCAGATGAAGGATTGACACAAGCATATGGACAGGATAATTTCTTCCTTGACCCAAACAATCTTTATATAGCTAAATATACCTTGGCCAACTATGGTGGAGATCCATTTTTCTGTGGAATTAATTACTCTATCCTGCGATTGGCAGATGTATTGTTAATGCAGGCTGAAGCTTTGGCAAATACTGGAGATATTCCAGGTGCTGCAGCTTTAATGCAACAAGTTAGAGATCGTGCCAACCTGCCCGACAGAGAGGCAGAATTTGCAGGCTATAACCTGACCCAATTTATGGAACAATTGGCCCATGAAAGGGTAACTGAATTAGGATTGGAAGGCGTTAGATATTATGATATAAAAAGATGGGGATGGTTGAATGATCCAGTTAAGCTAGAAGAATTGAAGTCACATGACCCTGAGTTCAATACTTTTATGCCTGGCAGGGAATACCAACCGTTTTCACAGACTGAGTTGGACAGAAACCCAAATTTAGTGGGTAATTCTGCAAACCAATAAAAAGTACCTTTTAAAAAGAATCCCTTGGTATGCCTTTTATTCAACATGGGGCGTCCGAGGGATTTTATCTTTGAATAGTTATATTTATATAATGCAGACAACAAGAACAATATGTTGTTTATTGCTATGGGCATTGGTGCTTTCATGTGCCAATGAAACTAGACAAGAAACACGGTTTCAGCTTTTGTCACCCAAGGAAACAGGGGTTGGTTTTGTTAACAAAATCACTACCAGTGACAGTGTCAACCTATTGACTTATGAATACCTGTATAATGGTGGTGGCGTTGGAATTGGCCACTTCAATACGGATAGTCTGCCAGATATAATTTTCACGGGCAACATGGTAAAAAGCAGCATCTACCTGAACAAAGGTGGATTGCAATTTGATGATATAACGCAGGCATCTGGAATAGATACTGCCGGAAAATGGTGTACAGGTGTAAGTGTGGTCGATATCAATGCAGATGGTCTTGATGATATTTATATCAGTGTTGGTGGAATGGGAAATAAAAATGACTTCCCAAATTTGTTGTATATCAACCAAGGTAATGCAACGTTTGTCGAAGCAGCCGAAGAATATGGACTGGCCGACAAAGGGGAGTCCATCCAAGCTGTTTTTTTTGACTATGATCATGATGGCGACTTAGACCTCTATCTGCTTACCGGAGGTGGGTTTGAGCACTCTGCCATTATGGTGCGGCCTATGGTTACCAATGGCAGCTATAGAAACACCGATAGACTATATCGAAATGATTATAATGAAAACCGCGGACATTCATTTTTTACGGATGTATCAAGGGAAGCTGGTATCAACTTCGAGGGATTTGGTTTGGGAGTTTCGGTCATCGACGCCAATAACGATACTTGGCCCGACATTTATGTTTCCAATGACTACCTATCTCGAGACCTGCTGTACATCAATCAAAAGAACGGTACATTTTCCGAAGAAGCATTGACTTATTTTGGGCATACCAGTCATTTTTCCATGGGCAATGATGTGGCCGATATCAACAATGATGGAATGATGGATGTCATCACTTTGGATATGCTTCCAGAGGGACATAAAAGAAGAAAATTGATGTCAGGGCCCCATTCCAATGAAATGTTTCAAATGGCCGAAAGGTTTGGCTATGGTCATCAATATATGAGAAACATGATGCACGTAAACAACGGCAATGGAAATTTTAGTGAAATCGGACAGTTATTGGGAATCGATAAAACAGATTGGAGCTGGGCCCCGTTGATCACTGATTTCAATAATGATGGGAACAATGATCTTTTTGTCACCAATGGATATGGAAAAGATATTACCGATTTGGACTTTGTTAAGTACAGACAGAGTGGACCCAAGACATTTTCTAACCCAGAGGACCTTAGAAAAGCCGTGCTTGACTGTCTTGTGGTAAGACCATCCATAGAGCTTCCCAACTATATTTTTGAGAATAAGGGTAACCTGGGCTTTGAAAATCAGACCGAAAACTGGGGGTTTTGGCAAAATTCAATATCCAACGGAGCAGCCTATGCCGATTTGGATATGGATGGGGATTTAGAAATTGTAGTGAACAATATCGATCAACCCGCATTTATTTATAGAAATAATAGCATCGAAAAAAACCGTGAAACTTCAAACTTTTTACGTGTAGACCTTTTAGGAGTTGAATCCAACCTCCATGCGATAGGCTCCAATGTTACGGTTTACCATGATGGCAAAAGTCAAAAAAAGGAGTTGCGTCCCGTGCGTGGTTTTGAAAGCAGTATCGAGCGAACGCTTCATTTTGGTCTGGCCTCAACAAGCGAAGTTGATAGTGTTGTGGTGGTTTGGCCAGATGGTAAAATCTCCAAAGAACAAAATGTCATGGCCAATCAGCGCCTTAAATTGAATTATGCCCATGCCAACACAGGTTACAAGGTTGATGAAGAAATCAATAATACCGTACTTGAGAGGGCATCGGTCATCGAATTTGTACATAACGAGAGAAGCTACGATGATCTTGGCGTTCAAAGCTTGCTTCATCATGGTTTTTCGAACCTAGGCCCCGGAATGGCCATAGGTGATATTAACGCAGACGGGTTACAAGATGTTTTCGTCGGTGCGTCCTATGGTTTCAATTCAACCATATTTATTCAAGAACGGTCTGGAAAATTCAGCGCTTTGAATATACCCGATAGCGAAATTTATGAGGATTTAGGTGCTTTGTTTTTTGATGCAAATAATGATGGTCTAATGGATTTGTATGTGGTCAGTGGTGGTTCGGAACGCCATAAAGACCATAAAGCATACCAAGATAGATTGTACTTGAACAACCCAAGTAGGCCAGGAACTTTTGTACAGGGTGTTTTACCCGAGATGCTCGAGAGTACTTCGACCGTTGTTGGTGCGGATTATGACCAAGATGGAGATGTTGATTTGTTCATTGGAGGGCGAGTGGTACCGGGAAGCTACCCTGTTGTGCCCGAAAGTTACTTATTGGAAAACAGAAACGGTGAATTCTTCAACGTTACCTTAGAGGTGGCACCTGAACTAAAGAATGTTGGTATGGTAACATCGGCAGTTTGGACCGATTTTGATGATGATTCATATTTAGATTTAGTGGTGGTAGGGGAGTTCATGCCCATTACAATTTTTAAGGGTGATGGAAAGAAATTAAATAATATCACAGGTCAGACCGGTTTGGTCGAGAGCAATGGTCTATGGAATAGTATCGTTGCCAAAGATTTTGACAATGATGGTGATGTGGACTTTGTGGTCGGAAACATAGGTCTTAATTCCCCGCTTAAGGTCTCCGAAGGCCATCCATTAAAGTTGGATTATGGGGATTTTGATGACAATGGGTTTGTGGATCCTATCTTTTCAGTGTACGAAGAAGGGGAATATTACCCACTTACCTCATTGGATGAATTGACCAAGCAGTTGCCCAAGTTGAAAAAACAAATTTTGTATTATCGCACTTTTTCTCAATCAAGTACCGATGACATCCTGAATATGTTGGGTTCTACTTCCCATAAGACCTTGACGGGTAAAATAATGGAGTCCTCATATATACAAAACCTCGGAAACAATGAGTTCTCTATTACTGCGCTACCATTAGAAACACAATTTGCTCCGATTCATGGAATATTGGCCGAGGATATAAATTCTGATGGTCTTTTAGATATTGTACTGGTCGGAAATGCATTTAATACAGAGGTGGTCTATGGTAGGTACGATGCAAGTATCGGAACTGTATTGTTGAATAGGGGAGACGGTTCTTTTGATGTTCTTGATTCGTCAAAATCCGGTTTTTCGGCCGTTGGAGATAACAAGAGTATTGTGCGATTGGATATGCACAGCGGACAGGAGTTGGTTCTAGTGGCAAAAAATAACGGTTCTCTTGAAAATTTTATCGTTGCAGGTTCAGAAAAAAGAAAAAAGTTCCACTTCAAGAAAGAAGAGGCCT